>JAJRYY010000210.1 GCA_024275565.1 Planctomycetota bacterium | reverse complement strand
CTTCAGGAGGACGGCTGCGAGGAGGACGCTGCCGGCGGTGGGTGCTTCGGTGTGGGCGAGGGGTAGCCATGTGTGGACCGGGAAGAACGGGACTTTGATGGCGAAACCTGCTGCGAATGCGATGAATAACCACTGCTGGACGCTTATGGGGATCGCTCCGGATTGGCCCAGTTCGGTGAGCTTCTGGATGTCGAGCGTGAAGACGCCGTCGGTTCCGTTGCGGTAGGCGAAGTATGCGAGGTATAGGACGCCGGCGAAGGTTAATACGCTGCCTGCGAGGGTGAAGATGAAGAATTTGTTGGCTGCACGGCGGCGTTCGGGGCCACCCCAGATTCCGATGAGGAAGAATAAGGGAATGAGTGTGAATTCGAAGCAGACGTAGAACAGGAGGAGGTCGAGACTGCAGAATACGCCGAGCATTGCGACTTCGAGGGCGAGGAGGAGGATGTAGTATTCTCGGACGCGGTCGTTGATGGCTGAGAAGCTACCCCAGATTGCGATCGGGACCATGATGGATGTGAGTATGAGGAGCCATAGGCTTATGGCGTCGATGCCGACGTGGAAACGGACGTCGATGGGTGAATTTTCGCCTCCGCCGATCCATGGGACGCTTGCTTCGAGATGGTAGGTGCTGATTCCTGCGGCGTCTGCGGTTGCTGCGAAGAACATCCATGCTACGACCACGGAGAGTGCGCATGTGATCAGGGAGGTGATGAGGGCGGTCATACGCAGGCGAGCGTGGTCCTCACCGCTGCCGAAGAGCATGAAGAAGATGCCGGCGAGCGGCGAGAGTATGAGGATTGTGAGTATCCAGTTTTCCAAGGCTAGTCGCTCCGGGTGCTGCTTATCGTTATGCTTTGCTAATTCGCGGTTCTGATGCTTTGCTAATCCGCGGTTCTGCTGGTTTTCCGCTCCCTTCAGATCTCCCGCATTGGTTGTCTTCTCAGGGTCACGGTTCGGATAAAAAGCTTACCACCAGCATAATAATCGCTGTACCGATGACCATGGATGCGCCGTATCCCTGCAATGATCCCTGTTGCAACTGTCGCAGCAGGAGTGCAAGGCCTCGTGGGATGGCGGTGACGATCCAGACGATTCCGTCTATGACATATTTGTCGATGGCGAAGCAGAGGCGGCCTGATTTTCTCAGGGGTTCTACTATCCAGGCGTTGCAGGCTTCGTCTACATAGTATTTGTTGTACAGGACGTCGTGAGCGTTGGGGAACATCTGAGCGATGACCTTTGGAAGCATGGGGCTGTCGACGTACATGCCGTAGGCGATGACGATACCGAGGATGGCCAGGGCGGATGATGTGTACATCAGGCCGTAAAGCTGCCAGTGCGTTGCAGCCACCATCTCTACATGCGGGGCGTGGCTGAAGGGGGTGAGGACGGGATCCAGGAAGTGGTGCAATGCTCCGTGGGGTTCAAAGATGCCCAGGAACGCGCCGCCGCTGATGTGGACGCCTGCGTACCCTGCGAAGAGTGCTCCCAGGGAGAGGATGACGAGGGGTGCGATCATCCATTTTCCGGATTCGTGGGCGTGGACGCCGTCGGGGATTTTCGTGACGCCGTGGAAGGCTCTGAAGAACATGCGGAAGGTGTAGAAGGCGGTCATGAGTGCGGTGATGAGGCCTATCCATCCGAGGAAGTGTGACTTGTTGAAGGCTGCGTGGATGATTTCGTCCTTGCTCCAGAATCCGGCGAATAGTGGGAATCCGGAGAGCGCGAGGCAGCCGATAAGCATGGTTGCGTAGGTCCAGGGCATGACGCGTTTGAGGCCGCCGAATTTTCGGAGGTCGATGATGTTGCCCATGGAATGCATGACGCTTCCTGCACCGAGGAAAAGCAGTGCTTTGAAAAATGCGTGTGTGTAAAGGTGGAAGACGGCTGCATTGGCGGCGAAAACGCCGAGTCCGAGGAACATGTATCCGAGCTGACTGATGGTGGAGTAGGCGAGGATGCGTTTCATGTCGTGCTGGACGAGGGCCATGGTGGCGGCGAAAAGGGCTGTGAATGCTCCGACGCTAGCGACGATGGTCATGGCGGTTTGCGATTCGACGAAAATCGCTCCGCATCGGGATATCATGTAGACGCCAGCGGTCACCATGGTGGCAGCGTGGATCAGGGCGGAAACGGGTGATGGACCTTCCATGGCGTCGGGCAGCCAGACATAGAGTGGGAACTGGGCGCTTTTTCCGACGGCTCCGCAGAAGAGCAGGAGCGCGATGGCTGTGACGCGTGACGTTTCGATTTCACCCGATGCGACGCCGGCGCTGATCCGCTCGAAGACGGTGTTGTAGTCCAGAGAGCCGACGGTCAGGTAGATGAGGAAGATGCCGAGTCCGAATCCGAAGTCGCCGATACGGTTGACGAGGAATGCTTTTTTGGCGGCGGCTGCGGCGGAGGGTCGGTCGTAGTAAAACCCGATCAGGAGGTAACTGCACAATCCGACAGCTTCCCATCCGAGGTAGAGCAGCAGGAAATTTCCGCCGAGGACAAGGGTGACCATGGAGAAGACAAACAGCCCCAGATAGGCGAAGAAGCGTTCGTAGCCTTTTGCAGGTTCGCCGTGGTCGCGCATGTAATCGCGGGAATAGATGACGACGAGCAGGGATATGAAGGTTACGACGAGGAGCATGATCGTTGTCAATGCGTCTACGCGGAATTCGACGTTGAACCAGGATGGTGCGCCGGAGGGGATCCATTCGTAGAGAACGACGGTGGTTGATGCATCACCGTGCGATCCGGAGACCTGCAGGAAAAGCATGATCGCGCCGAAGACGGAGAGTGCGACGCCAGCGATGACGACGAAATGGGTCTTGCCCTTGAGGACGGTGGGTCCGAATACACCCGCCAGAATGGCTCCGATGAGCGGACCCATGATGACCAGGATGGACCATGTTTTGATTGCTGCGTCATCCATTCGATATTATCCCCACATGCTCGACCAGCGTTCGACATCGAGCGTATTTTTTCGGCGGTAGAGCAGAACAACCAGTCCAAGGGCGAGGCCTGCTTCGACGGCTGCTATGACAAGGAGGAAGAGTGCGAAGACCTGCCCGTCGAGACGTCCGTAGAATCGCCCCATGGCGACGAGGTTGATGATGACGCCCTGGAACATGATTTCCGTTGACAGGAAAATGATGATGAGGTTTCGGCGCGAAAGGAACCCGACGATCCCGATGGCGAATAAGATGACCGAGAGTATGGTGTAGGGTGTAACTTCGTTCATGAATCACCTTGGTCTGGTGTCTACTTCTTCAATCTGACAACACGTCCGGGTACGTTTCCCAACCTGCGTCTTTTAACCCATGTTTCTCAACCTGCGTTTCTCAACCCATGCCACACGACGAATTCGTCTCGTCGGATACACCTTCTTAGTACGGCGGTACTTCACGGCCTATCTGCCCGGGCGGTTTTGCGGGTATTGCATGGGCGACGACTGGCAGCCGTTTTCGTGACAGCGCGATTGCACCGATCATGGCGACCAGCAACAGCACGCCAGCCAGCTCAAACCCTATGAGGTATTGCGCCAAAAGCGTTTCACCGATTGCTTCGGTATTGTCCGCTTCGGGTTCGGTTTGTATGGGTGAAGCTGCAGCACTCGATACGAGCGTGCCCTGTAGTATTCTCGGAGCGGGCAGCTGTGCGAGTTGGCCTGCAATGATCGCCATGGTGAAAAACCCTGCGAAGACGGCGGTGAATGGTTCGCGGGCGCGTCGATCGTATACGGATTCGGCGTTCTGCTGACTCAGCATGATGACGAACATGTAGGTGACGAGGATAGCGCCTGCGTAGACGATGATGAGTGCTATGGCGAGGAATTCGGCGTTTTGTATTAGCAGCAGCGGGACCATCGCGAGGATGAGGAGGATGAAGTAGAGCGCGCTGTAAACAGGTTTGACCTGTGTAATCACCATGACGGCTGAGGCGATGGCGACAGTTGCAGAGAGGATGAAGACAGCGTTGAGTCCGCCCGCATCAAGGAAGTATCGCCCGCAGATCGCCATGGCTGCCGCAAGCGCTCCGATTCCGAGGATCGCTCCTGCCGTCCTGGTGGATCGGTCGGTTCGCGGCAGGAGCAGGTAGACGGCTGCCCCGCCAAGAAGAAACGTTCCGTAGACAAGAAGAGACCAGGGTGTCATCCTTCGCCCTCCGTATTTCCTGATGACTGCTCACGATCGCCCGTACCCGCATAGCCCGTAATTCTTGGGTTTTTCCGCGGTTTGACGTCTTTGGTGCGTTCAAAAACTGCCAGCAACTTCTCTTTGTCGAATACCATCTCCTCACGCGATCTGCCGACGATGTCGTACTCCGGGGTCAGCTCGATGGCGTCCACGGGACACGCTTCCTCACACATTCCGCAGTAGATACACCGCAACTCGTCGAGATCAAACTGGACGGGGTACTTTTCGCGATCCTCCCACGGCGACTCGCCAGCCACAATGTGGATGCAGTTTGCGGGGCATGCGGTTTGACACATGAAGCAGGCAACGCAGGCTACTCGGTCCTTCTCGTCGCGGTTGAGACGGTGGACGCCTCGGTAGTTTTCGACGCGTTGTTCGCGCTTGACTTCGGGGTATTGCACCGTAATGTTCTTTTTGAAGAGGTGCTTGAATGTCGTCCGCAACCCCTGCACAACCTGGGGCAGGTAGAGCTTCTCCGTGGTGGAGAGGTCCGGTTCGTCGACGATGATGATGTCTTTTTCTTCGATCATAGTAGATGGAAATTCTTCTGTGGCTAAGGTGCTCCTGCGGGTTTATGGACCGTGATGGCGGGCATATTTCGCTGTCTGCCCGTGATGGGTGCGGTGCGCATCGCGTTGATCGCAAGTACGATAAAGACCACGCCCAGTTCGCCCCCAAGACACCATGCGAGGCTTGTCGCTTTACCGGCGTAGACGAGGACACTGGTGTAGCACATCAACGCCAGACTGATCGGCATAAGCCCCTTCCAGGAGAGACGCATTAGCTGGTCGAAGCGGAATCGCGGGAGTGTCCACCGGACCCACATGAAGAAGAAGAGGAAGACAGCAATCTTTGCTCCGAAGACGGACATTTTGAGGAGCATCGCTCCGATCGAGACGTCCTCCGGTTGTAAACCGGGGATCCACGGTAAATGCCATCCGCCGAGGAACAGGACGATGACCATACCGCTGCCGGTGATCATGTGAGCGTATTCGCCGAGGAAAAACATACCGAATTTCAGGGCGCCGTATTCCGTGTGGTAACCGCCGATGAGTTCCTGCTCCGCCTCTGCAAGATCGAAAGGCGTGCGGTTTGTCTCGGCGAACACGGTGGTCAAGAGGATGATAAACGCAACCGGATGCAGACAGATGTTCCAGATATTTCCGTTGCCAACCTGGGCGAGTACGATCTCTTCGAGACGGATTTGACCGGCAGTCAATACGACGATCAAAATGCACAGGCCCATCGGAATTTCGTAGCTGAGCATCTGGGCGGTGGCACGCATTGCGGCGAAATATGCGTATTTGTTGTTGTTCGCCCAACCGCCGAGCACCACGCCATAGACAGCAAGTCCGCCAATACCGAGGAGGTATAGGATGCCGATTCCAGGGTCCGCCACTTGAGCGATGACATCGACCACGCCATCGCCGTCGAGATCGACACTGCCGCCCCATGGCAAAATCGCGAATCCGATAAAACCCAACACCAGCGCCATAAACGGTGCAAACAGGAAGAGCGGTTTGTCCACGTTGGCGGGTATGATGTCTTCCTTGAGTACGAATTTTCCGCCGTCTGCGAGGGGCTGGAGCAGGCCCAGCGGTCCGACACGGTTGGGCCCGACACGATCCTGCAACCAGGCGGAGATTTTTCGCTCGAAGTAGATGCAGTAGGCCACCGCACCGTTGAGGATGCCAACGATGACCAGCGCCAATATGACGCTGAAGGTGAATTGGTCTTTAAGCAGTTCCAACATGTATCACTCTGTTGTGAAAATTACCTTCTATCCAAACGTCCCAGTGCCTATCCAAACGTACCACTGCCTTACCAAACATCACCCAGCAGACCAAACGCTCTAATGCTGATGGGCGGGTTTCAGCGGTGCTTCCGCGACATTCGCGTAGGCTGCCATCTTGTCAGCCATCATCTCCCGGACACGCTCGCCCGAGTATAGCCCTTCGTTTCCGGCGATCTCAAACAGATACTGCCCGTCACGACGGGCACCCTGAATCGGATCGATCGCACGTTCAAACGGTTGAATCTTACCGCCTGCGTTCGTAAAGCTCCCATCACGCTCAACCCACGCACAGGCTGGCAGAACAATCTCAGCCTCACCCGTCAATTCATTCTCAAAGATGTCCTGAGCGACAAGCAGTTCGCATTTCTTAACGGATTTCGTCAGATCCTTCGTTGGCCAACCTTTCGGGTATCCGCCCACGACCCATGCGGCGGTGAACTCACCGTCGGCGCACTTCTTTGCGAATACCTCGAAAGCACAGGTTGATCCACCCAGCTGCTCGATGAGCATTTCGACGCCTCGCCGATTGGGACACTTCTCGTTGTTGATCGTGAATTTGGCATCGTCATCATTGCAGCCGACCGGGTATCGCTCGTCCTCACCTTCGATCGGAACATGCCCCAGCAGCAGCGTAGCCTCCGGAGCAAGCGAACGAATGTAGGTCGCAAGCAACCACGCCTCCTCATTGGCCATCATCGGAGACAAGACGACCGCAACGCTCGCACCACCACGACGGGCGATGTGTTGCTCGAAACGATATCGGACAATATCTGGAATTTCGCTCCAGTCCGGTGTGTCAGACTCCTGCCCGCGACGCAATCTGGGTTTGGCGATCCGTTTGACGTCGTGAACATATTTGAAATCGAACCGCCCCGCATCGCACATCCACCAGTCGTTCACGCCGGGGTTGAATCGCGGCTTGAGACGATGGACAACATTCTCATTGCTATCGACCCGGATCGCGCAACCAGTGCTGCAACCCGGACAAATCGAATCGCCACCCTTCAGGAACCACACGCGCTGTTTGAACATGAAGTCCTTATCGAGCAAGGCACCCACGGGGCAGATGTCCACCACATTGCCCTGCATACCATTGTCCAGCGGTACGCCGGGGAAAACGTCGATCTCAGCACGACCTCCGCGATTCGTCACGCACAGCTCGCCCGTACCAGCCACCTCGTTAGCAAATCGCACACACCGCGTACACATCACGCAACGATCCGAATAGAGCAGCGTTTTCGGACCGATGTCCTTCTTGGGATTGACCTGCTTCTGCTCATACATCCGCGATTCGGCGCTACCGAATTTGTAGCTGTAATCCTGTAGATGACACTCGCCGGCCTGGTCGCAGACCGGACAATCGAGCGGATGGTTCAGAAGGAAATACTCCATGCAGGTCTTCTGGTTGGCCTCTACTTTTTCAGTACCAAACCGTACTTCCATCCCCTCGCGAACCGGTGTCTGACACGACGGAAACAGCTTCGGTGCCCAACCCATTTCCTTGGTCTGCGGATGAGGCAGCTTCATCTCCATCAGGCACAGACGACAAGATGCGACAATGCTCAGGCCGGGGTGGTAGCAATAGTGCGGGATGTCCAACCCCGACTCCAGAGCAGCCTGCAGCACAGGGACGCCATCGCGAGCTTCAATTTCCGTACCGTCAATGATGATCTTTGGCATTACCGTCTTACCTGTATTTCCGTCTTACCTGCATTACTGTACCGCCTGCATTAGTTTAACACGTTCAACAACGCGTCTGCCCTGCCGGAAGGTTGATTGCGAATCCCCTCCTCAAGCTCTGCACGGAATTTTTGCACGATTCCACGAATCGGGAAAGTGGCTCCGTCGGGCAATCCACAAATACTGAACCCAGGCATCATGCCCATATTACCCGAGACCTCTTCAAGCAAATCTATGTCCTCGATCCGACCTGCACCCATCGCGATCCGCGAGGCAATTTTGTACAACCAACTCGTCCCCTCCCGGCACTGCGTACACTGCCCGCAGGACTCGTGGGAATAGAAACGCGACACATTTCGCAGCACATCCCGCATGTCAGATTCTGCGTTGACCACCACAGCGGCGGCTGTCCCAAGACCGAGCAGGCCAAAATTCCGAGGATCGTCGAAATCCATTTTCATCTGCAACTCGTCAGACTTGAGCACGCCCATGCTGATACCACCGGGGAAGACCGCTTTCAGCGGAACGCCCCTTCTCATCCCGCCGCCATATGCGTCGCTCATGACGAGTTCTTCGCACGAGATCGTCATCGGTCCTTCATAGCAACCCGGTTTATTCACCGGTCCGCAGACGCAAAACAGCTTTGGACCCGAACTGCTGTCCGTCCCGATCGATTTGAACCAGTCTGCACCACGTTCGAGAATGTGGGGAATGTTCGCAACGGTTTCGACGTTGTTCACAACGGTGGGCTGACCAAACAAACCCTCGACGGCAGGAAACGGTGGTTTGATCCTTGGCCAACCACGCTTGCCCTCGATGGATTCGATCAGACCAGTCTCCTCACCGCAGACATAAGCACCCGCACCACGATGAATGTATACATCCAGATCGTAACCGCTCTTCAAAATATTCTTACCCAGCAGGCCCGCCGCGTAGGCTTCGTCGATCGCACGTTGCATGATGTGAAACGGTTCGTGAAATTCGATCCGCATATAGACATAGGCTGTCTGAGCTTGCGTAGCGAAACTCGCCAGAATGGTCCCCTCAAGAACCATATGCGGGTCTGCCTCCATAAGATAGCGATTGCTGAAGGTCGGCGGTTCAGATTCGTCGGCATTCACACACAGCAGCGTCCGCTTGCGATCTTTCGGCAGAAACGTCCATTTCACACCGGCGGGGAAACCAGCCCCACCGCGACCACGAAGGTTGGCACGCTTCACCTCATCGATAACCTCATCCGGAGTGGTCTTGAGCGCCTTGGCAAGCGATTGATAGCCGCCATTCGCACGATACACCTCCAGCGAGCGGATATTCTCCACGCCTTCGTGCTTCAACAATACCGGTTCATAGTCAGCCATATGTTATCGAGCTTTCTCTACCGCTGTTTCTTACCGCACCACCACCATATCACCTGCGAACCATCACCGTCACCCACGAACCATCACTGTCACCTGCGAACCATCACCACGTCACCTTCGAAGTTGTCGTCGCCCACGGTACAATCCCGCAGAAATAAACGATGCTCCAGATCGTCAGCCCAACCGTCAGATACTTGCGGCGCCCCATCATCGCCATCGGCGCGACCATCGCAAGCAACGGAAGCAAAAAGTCCAGCGAAAATCGGTTGTATCCTTTCTGCGTCCAGCCGGTGTTGTGATACAGCATCAGCACCACATACACAATTCCCACCGACGCCAGCAGCCACCGATTCGACCGCTCGCTCCAGATTCGCCGCCAGTCCCAAAACAGAAACAGCACGACCGGCGTCGTCCAGAGGAGTCCTGTGCATTCGGTACTCGCAACCCACCGCCAGTCCCCCCGATACTTCTCGATCGTGGGCAGACCGAGGTTCATCCAGTACAGATTGCGTGGGATGTACACAGGCGAAAACACGCCCGTGTACTGAGCGGTCCTGGCCACCGGGTCGTCGCGATCCGCATAAATCAGCGTATAGCCAGTGTTGAGCGGATTCCCGAATTTCAGCGTGTTCAGCAACATGGGAACGCCGAGTATCACAACTGTCAGCAACGCACCAGCCACGATCCGCCTGGTCCGCACCGCATCCGTGCTGCTTGATTCCGTCCCCCCCTTCAAAATCATCCACCAGAATGGCAGCAGGTACACACCCATCGTCAACCGCGCCCAGATGGAGATCAAAAGACCGACTCCGCCCACCCATACGCGACGCCGCCCGAAAAATTCCAGCAGAAACAGGAGCAAACCCACCTGCGTGATCGCGTTGTTCATCTGCCAGACCTTGCCGCTCTGCAAAACCCGTCGCAGCACCGAATACTCCGATGTCCCCAGGACGAACAGACACGTCAGCACCACCGCGCAGACCACCGTAGGAGACCGCCGCAGAAACAGCATAAACGCCAGCAGCGGAACCGGCAGTACGAAAATCGCGCTCGCAAGAATCATTGGAACGCCGTCCGGCGACCATGGAACGACCGCCAGCGAAAGAAACGTCATCAGAGGCGGAAAGTGACTGAACACTTCGTCGCCCACGGGAGCGGTGTCGTAAAAGTCGCGATTCGCAAGTGATAAATGCCCCAGAAGCCACCGCTGCGCCTCGGCCACCTGTATATTCGCCCCAGGTGTGATATACGCCCCCGGCTGCCACAGTGGAACATCCACGATCGCGAGCAGCAGCCCATACACCACAACCAGCCCGATCGCACGTCGCCGCAACCAGGCAGATACGCGTATCTGCCCGTTGTCGTCTCGCCAGATGTGTTTCCTCTTGCCGTCCCATATCACTTCATATCACGCCAGGGTCATATCACGCCAGGGTAAATGTTGAGTTAATACGCTGTCACTTCGACTCTTCCATTTCAGCCACATCCGAAGTCTTGCCAATAGCATCGCCAGCGTCGTCAGAACCGCCACCGTCAGAATCACCGCCGTCAGAATCACCGCCGCCAGAACCAACACCGCCTGAACCAACACCGCCTGAACCAACACCGCCTGAACCAACACCGCCTGGCCCGTCGTACAGCGTGCTGCGCGGCATATCCAGAGTCGTATTGTCCGCATCAGCCAGCAGTTTCGGTACATCTTCCGGCTTCACACATTTGTGCAGCTTTTCGTTGATGAGCAGACACGGGGCATGATCGCAGCCAGCCAGGCACTCCTCCACGGCGATGCTGAACGTCCCATCGGGCGTGGTATGGTGCTCATCGATCCCCAGCTCTTTCTTAACAGCCTCCAGCACCTCGCGACCGCCAAGCAACTCACAGGTGATACTCCGACACACCGTCACCACCTTCTGCCCCTGTGGATTCGTCCAGAAATGCGTATAAAACGAAAGCACGTCGAACACGTCCGATGGCTTGATCTCCAACAGGTCAGCCACCTCCCTCATCGCCTGCCAGCTCACCTGCCCAAGCGTATTCTGCACGATATGCAGCGCTGGCAGCAACGCAGCCCGCTTCGTGTCATACCGAGGAAAAAACGCACGGATCTTCTCCTGCAATGCCTCCGTCAGGACAGCCGGCGCTTCTGCGTCGTAGGCTGGTACGTTGCGATCAATTGTTTCCCAGGCCATCTCGTCTAGTCCCCTATCCTACCGATCCAGTTCTGCAGCAATCACATTCAACGATCCCAGAATCGCCACAACATCGCTGATCTGATGACCAACGACCAATCCGGGAAAGCACTGATAATTGATAAAACTCGGCGGACGACACCGCGCTCGATACGCACAGTTTTCACCATCGCTCGCCAGATAAAATCCCAGCTCGCCATTGGCAGTCTCATTCGCACCATACGCTTCACCCATCGGAGGCGTATGCCCGCGATTCGTCATGACCTGCTCAAAATGGTGTATCAGACCCTCAATGCTGAAATATATCTCATTCTTATCCGGCAGTGTCTGCTTGTCACCAGCCAGCACATTCACCGAACCAGACGGAATATCGTCAATCAACTGATCGATGATCGCCAGCGACTGCCGCATCTCCTCAAGACGCACCAGATACCGCGAATACACATCACCGCCCGTAGACACCGGAACCTTGAACGAAACCGCACTGCTGCCATTCCCGTCCCAGTTGTCCGCATAACAGAGGTACGGTTCATCCTTCCGCAAATCACGACGCACACCGCTCGCACGCGCCAACGGACCCGTCAATCCCCAGTTGATCGCGTCCTCGGTATTGATCTGCCCCACACCCTTGGTCCGCTCAACGAAAATCCGATTGCGGTTCAACAAAGCTACCACCTCGTCCATCGTCCTGGGCAGCTTCTTACAGAAGGCCTTCACCTTCCCCGCCCACCCATCGGGCATATCCTGCATCACCCCCCCCACACGCGTATAACTCGTCGTGAACCGCGCCCCACAAATATCCTCAAAAATATCGTTGATCTCTTCCCGCTCGGCAAAACCGTACAAAAACGCGGTAAACGCCCCGAGGTCCAGAGCAGCCGTTCCAACGCACAACAGATGATCCTGAATCCTCGCCAGCTCAGCAATGATCGTCCGCAGAACCTTGCAACGTGGCGTAATCTCGATACCAAACAGCACCTCGCACGCATGATGCCAGGCGATATTATTCGCCATCGGCGAGATGTAATTCATCCGATCCGTGACGACGACATATTGATTGTAATTCAGATGCTCACCGAGCTTCTCAAACCCACTATGCAGATACCCGATATGCGGCGTACACGCGATGACACGCTCACCGTCAAGTTCCAGCACAAGTCGCAGCGTGGTATGCGTCGCAGGGTGCTGCGGACCGAAATTCAGCGTCCAGAGATCGCCGCCCGGTTCCTCCTGCTCGAGTGTTGTGGGTTCCATCTCAGCCAAGTCGGCCATGAGCTATCTCAATCCATTCAGAGTTTCGATTGACCACAGTTCCACATCCATCAGCCCCACTCCTCACGAACGACCATCCCACTCCCCCTACCGACTATCCCGCGTCAAAACCGGATAATCCTCACGTTCACCGCGCCCCCGAAGCGGATAATCCTTCCGCAGCGGATGCGCTTTGAACCCGTCCCACGTCAAAATACGCCGCAAATCAGGATGCCCCGCAAAACGGACACCAAACATGTCCCACACCTCACGCTCCATCCACTCAGCACCCTTCCAGATCCCCGTCACACTCGGAACCTCCGGCGTCGGGTCATTCAAAAAACACTTCACCCACAACCGATCATTCCGCGACAGGCTCAACAGACTATACAACACCCCATACCGATCCCGAGCCTTCGGATAATTCAAATAATCCACGCACGTCAAATCGCAAAGCTGCTCAAAAGAACAGGCAGCATCCTCATACAAAAACCGCATCACATCGAGCAACTTATCGGACGAAACCGTGATGAATATCTGTTCCCCCCCCCACACGCCCGTAAACCGACTACCGCTTTCACCACGATCAATCAGCGGCCGCGGCGAAAAATCAACATCACCGAACCGACCCTTCAACGCGCTCAGTACACCAGACGTAGATTCATTCATAGTCGCGACTCATCAACATCCGCACACGCTCATCAACCTTCCGATCCACGCCGAACATGCTCCGCGTTCAGCTGAATCATAGACTCAGCCACAATCCCCATCCCACCACGCTCTTTGCTCGATTTAACCCCATCCATCTCCACAACCTTCTTGATCGCCATCACCCCCTCCAGCAACGTCTCAGGACGTGGCGGACAACCGGGCACATACACATCCACCGGCAAAAACTGATCCACACCCTGCACCACGGCATACGTATCGAACACTCCCCCTGTACTCGCACACGCGCCCATGCTGATGACCCACTTAGGTTCGCACATCTGCATATAAATCCGCTGCAAAACCGGCATCATCTTGATCGCAACCCGACCCGCGCAGATCATCAGATCGCACTGCCGAGGCGTGAAACGCATCACCTCAGCCCCAAACCGGGCAATATCATACCGACTCGCACCCGTCGCCATCAGCTCGATCCCGCAACACGCCGTCGCAAAGGGCATAGGCCAAAGCGAGTTCTTCCGCGACCAGTTCAAACCGTTCTTACGCACAAGATCAACCACATGATCCAGACGCGTCGTCAGCGTGTCAGCAGCACCACCACCCGTAGCGGAGGCTGCCTTCGTCAAACCAGAACCTGCCAATCCTTGGCCCGTCAATCCCATTCCAACGCCCCCTTTCTCCACTCGTACGCGAACCCAACCAGCAGAAACGCAACGAAGACCGCCATCGCCCCAAGCAGCGTACCAGACCCGGCGCTGAATCCGCCGGTCGTCACAATAGGCTCACCAGTCTTGGACGCCTTAAAAAAGGCCAGCGCCCAAGGCCAAAGAAAAACAACTTCGACATCGAATAGAAGAAAGAGGAGGGCGATCAGATAAAATCGGACGTTGAACCGCTGCCGGGCATCACCGATCGTTGGCATCCCCGATTCGTAAGTACTGTCCTTCACATCACCCTTCCGGGCAGGACGAACCAGGTGTGCAATCAGCAACGCACCAACACCCATCGACACGGC
Source organism: Planctomycetota bacterium (assembly GCA_024275565.1). Taxonomy (GTDB): domain Bacteria; phylum Planctomycetota; class Phycisphaerae; order UBA1845; family UBA1845; genus JAJRYY01. The sequence goes on along the minus strand of JAJRYY010000210.1, from coordinate 10,329 downwards.
GATCCCGATCACAACCAGAATCGCTCCATAAGGCACCAATGAACTTTCACCCATCACGCCACAATACCTTTCAAATCCATCGCACGACCACGCCATCATCAAGTAACGCAATTCCCGGCAAACCGCCAGCACCATACCGGAAACAACACCACTACCATACCTCTGCAGCGACTGGGCTTTAGACGGACCCACAACAACCACAACACACCCTCGCCCACACGGGCGGGTATGTACCTCGGTGAGTCTATTACCGGACCTAGCAACACGTCAACGACTTAATGAAATTTTTCACAATGTTTTCATAAACTAAGACCCCAGCAAACCTTAGCTTCAATTCTGAACAAAACACACTACAACAGTGCAACCCCCCATCCGACGATAAGGAGTTAGCTGTATACGGTGTTCGACTGAATGGAAACCGGCCTATGATGTCCCAACCACTAGCGAGAGAAATCATACTCGTCGAGAGATCCCCGCTCTTCGTACGGATGATCGCCAACGCCACCAAGCAGTTCGACGCAAATCTCGTCGTCGCTCAATCCGTTCCCGAAGCACTCGAAAAGGTCGTCCAGTGCGACTCATTCGCACTCCTCACCACACTCGAACTACCCGGATTTACAGGTTTATCGCTCATCGCAACGCTAAAAAGCTCACCAGCTTACAGAGCAATGCCAATCGCACTCCTCACCAGCCGGGAGCGTCAAACCCTTCCCGATACGCCCTATCAAGCTGACCAAATCATACAAAAGGGTGCAAATTTCTCGGAAAATATCGCCATATTCCTAAAAGATTCGGGGCTGGAACCCTCCGAACCCGGTCCTGAAAGAAAACGAGAAAAAAACACTCTCGATGTACACGTCCTCCTGGTAGAAGACAGCCCACCCCTGCAAATGCTGACGGCCAGGTTCCTCAGAATGGCTGGAGCTCGCATCACGGTGGCAAACAACGGTCTGGAAGCGGTACATCTCGCCGAAACCGAAGATTACGACCTCGTGCTCATGGACATCGAAATGCCGGAACTGGACGGCAAGCAGGCAACCAAGCGGCTTCGCGCGAGCGGTTTCGACAAACCAGTGATCGCACTGACCGCCCACGACGCCGACATGATCCGCGCAGAACTCACCAAAATCGGATTCGACGGAATCCTCTCAAAACCCATCAAAGGCGAAACACTCATCCGGTACTGTCGCGACTACCTCGCAACCCATCGCGTATAAAGCAAACCCCACTATCCCAAAGCATACTCAAGATCAGCGATAAGATCATCAGCGTCCTCAATACCAACACTCAAACGCACAAGGCCATCCGTAACCCCGCGTGATTCGCGTATCTCCTTCGGTATCGACGCATGCGTCATGATCGCCGGATGATTCAACAGAGATTCAACACCCCCGAGAGATTCAGCAAGCGAAAACAACTTCGTACGCTCGCAAAAGCGAAACGTCCCATCACGACCACCCTTAATCACCATAGATACCATTCCGCCAGGCCCCGACATCTGTGACCCAACCAGCGCAAAATCCGGATGCGACTCGAGACCTGGATAGATCATCTTTTCGATTCCGGCGTGATCCTCAAAATGCGACGCTATACGGCGGGCATTCTCCACATGACGATCCATGCGCAGACCAAGCGTTTTCACGCCACGATGCGACAGATAAACATCAAACGGACCAGGAACTGCACCAGCAGCATTCTGGTAAAAACGAACTGGCTCCATGTCAGCCTCGGTCTTCGTAATCACCGCCCCACCCACAACATCCGAGTGACCGCCGATATACTTCGTCGTGCTGTGGACGGAATAATCAGCGCCAAGATTGAGCGGATTCTGCAATGCAGGCGTAGCAAACGTATTATCCACCGCAAGCTTCGCTCCATGGGCATGCGCAAGCTCTGCAAGGGCTTTGATATCGAGACAGCGAAGCAGCGGATTCGTCGGTGTTTCGACCCAGATCAGTTTCGTATTGGCGTCGATCAGCTTCTCAAATGAAGACGTCGAGGTTTCGTCAGAATACCGACCTTCGAGATTCCAATGGCGAAAAACCTGCTCCAGAAGCCGGTAAGTTCCACCATAAAGATCGGAGTACGCAACAACATTATCCCCAGGGCGAAGCGTATTAAAAAGGCAGGTGGTAGCAGCAAGCCCGGAAGAAAACGTAGCACATTCCGCACCACATTCGAGAGCAGCAAGGACTGCCTCATAGTTGTGACGCGTCGGATTCACTGAACGCGAATAATCGTAACCCTTGGTAACACCAGGAGATGCCTGCGTATACGTCGTGGAAATGTGGATCGGCGGGATCGTACTTCCAGTACTCGGGTCCGGCGATTGTCCGACGTGGATGGCTTTGGTACAGAATTTCATCGCTGCTTCCATAAGGTTCGGTGCTTCCATAAGGTATTGTCCTGTGCGTGGGGTTGGTATTGTCCTTTGAGTACGGCCTTCGCCTCAGAGGTAGTCAGCCTGCGAACCAGAGGTATACAAGGCCGAGCATGTATGATTTTGTACGGTAGCTAGCAATTAGTCCAGTGGGCGGGCTGCAAGACAGCAATGCAGGGATGCCAATACAGGGGTGCCACTGGCGGCTTGTCCGCCAGTGTGTTTCCGCCCGCACTGACGGACAAGCCGATAGTACCAACAGATTCGTGGCCGAGCATCCATCGTAATCTTGTACTGGTAGAGCACAAATCTCAGAAATCGATCCCGTCACGGTGATATACGCATAACATCAGAAAATGACTGATCCCGTGCAGTTTTGACGGCTCATTATCCCGTGCAATGTCGACGGTTCATACGCAGGTCCACCCGGGGTGAAGGCACCGATGTAGGTGCTGTGGACGTGCGGAATGTCGAGCACCGCAAGACGCAGACCATTATCAAGCGTCTCCACAACATAATCACGATCCTGTGGCTGCACTACTTGGCCTTGATTTTCCGGGCAGCTCGTTTTCGCTCGGTCTCCGATAGTTCACGCTTTCTAAGGCGGATGGCTTCCGGAGTAATCTCAACCAGCTCGTCGTCCTCGATAAATTCAAGTGCCATTTCAAGCGAAAGATCACGCGGTGGTTTCAGAGTGACCGTCTTATCGGACCCAGCCGCCCGGATATTCGTCATCTTCTTCGGACGACTAACATTCACCGAAATATCCTTATCCCGACAATGTTCCCCAACGATCTGCCCAGAATAGACCGGATCACCGGGCTTCACGAAGAACTCACCGCGATCGTTCAAACTGTCCACCGAATACGCCGTCACACTCCCCTGCTCGCTCGACAGCATCACACCGTTCGACCGCCCGGGAATCCCACCGCGGAGAAATTCGTACTCATAGAAGTTGTGATGGATGATGGCCGTCCCGTTCGTAGCGGTCAGCATCCGGTTTCGCAGTCCGATAAGCCCGCGAGCGGGGATCGTGAATTCGAGATGGGTGGATTCACCCCTGGTCTCCATCGTTTTACACACAGCCCGTCGATTCCCCATCAACTCCATAATCGCACCAACATGCTGTGCAGGCACTTCAATCACGCAAAGCTCGATCGGTTCAGTCTTCTTGCCATCCAGCTCGCGATAAATGACCTTCGGCTTGCCGACGCACATCTCGAAACCCTCCCGGCGCATGTTTTCAATCAGAATTGAAAGATGCAGCATCCCACGTCCGGAAACGTAAAATTCCTCCGGCGTCTGGCCAGGTTCGACCCGAAGCGAAACATTGCTCTGAAGCTCCTTCTCCAGGCGATCACGAATATGGCGACTCGTAAGGAATTTACCTGACTTTCCGGCGAAAGGTGAATTATTCACACGAAACGTCATATGTAGCGTTGGCTCGTCGATCCGCACGATAGGGAGTGGTTTGGGGTTTTCGAGGTCGGCGATCGTATTTCCAATATCCACGTTGTTTAAGCCAACGAGGGCACAAATATCCCCAGCCACAACCTCCTCGACCCGCTTGCGGCCAAGCCCGTCAAACACATAAACCTCTGAAATGCGCTCATCCGTCTGCGTCCCATCGCGGTGGATGACAGACACCCTGTCCGAAACTTTCAGCGTGCCGGCAAACACACGTCCGATACCGATACGACCCACATAATCGTTATAATCGATCGTCGTGATGAGCATCTGAAGGTCAGCGTCGATATCGACGTCTGGCGCGGGGACATGCTTGATGATCGTGTCGTAGAGCGGCTGAATGTTGTCGGATTCTGTGTCGGGATCATACGTCGCAAAACCTTGGACCGCCGATGCATAAAGAACAGGAAAATCGAGGGCTTCATCGTCAGCCCCTAGCTCGATGAACAGATCGAGCACCTCATCGAGGACGTCGCTTGGTCGCGCATCATGACGGTCGATCTTGTTGATGACAACCACGGGCCTGAGATGCGCTTCGAAGGCTTTTCGCAGGACGAAACGCGTCTGGGGCATCGGACCCTCAAAGGCGTCCACCACCAGCAGGCACCCATCCGCCATCATCAGCACACGCTCCACTTCACCCCCGAAATCGGCATGGCCTGGCGTGTCGATGATGTTGATTTTGGTATCTTTGTAGTTGATGGAGATGTTCTTGCTGAGGATCGTGATCCCGCGTTCCCGTTCGATATCGTTCGAATCGAGAATGCAGTCGCCCTTGAGCTGAGCATCGCGGAATTGGCCACACTGGCGGAGCATCTGGTCGACGAGGGTGGTCTTTCCATGGTCGACGTGGGCGATGATAGCTACGTTTCTGATATTCGGTGCGTTCACAATGGTTCCACGGTTGGCCGGCGACACACGCGAGAAGTGTGAGCGATCGGCGATCTTGTTGTATTGGTCATGATGAGTGTCGACGCCCCAACAGCCCCGATCGAACCGCGTAGTGTCTCGCCGCAACGCCTGTTGGTCAATGGGGGATCGCGGACAATTGTGCCTCAAGGGGTCGCGGACAGCTGCGCCTCAACACGCGTATGAGCACCGGAGGGCTTTCGCAGCATTTTGGATGATATTCGGACCTTGTTGTGGTATTATCTATTCCCGGCGAACAGGGACTGACATTCATTGCTCCGCCAATGAGTGCTTAAATGGCTGACGCATTTCGACGGACGCGGATTCACCGTCGAACCCGCAATTGCGGGCGTCGAACCGGACGGTGCGGGTTGGCGATGGGGCCTGGAATTGCAAAGCTACGGATTCCCCGGTCACGAACGGACCATTGGCGGTAAAGCAAAAATGACCGCACAGAACGAGCGGGTAACCTACGACTGGGGCGCGGGGCTTCGGGAGTGGTTCGTTAATGATCGCCGAGGACTGGAACACGGATTCACGCTGGACAGTCGTCCGCCGGGTGCGGGCGACCCCCAACTGGGGGCGGGAACATGGCTGGTATTGCGGCTGGCGGTGCGCGGAGGCTTGCTTGCACAGGGACATGCTGATGGCCAGGGCGTGAGCTTCGTGAATGAACAAGGCAGCACAGTCGTTCAGTACGCCGGACTGAAAGTTTGGGACGCAGATCACCGGGTGCTGACCGCGCGGATCGATGCTGACGGAACTGGGTTGCGGCTGACCGTGGACGAGCGGGACGCGCGGTACCCGCTGACCATCGACCCCATCGCCCAGCAGGTGTACCTCAAGGCGTCCAACACCGATAGATTTGACTTTTTTGGCTGGTCAGTGGCCGTGTCTGGCGACACGGTGGTGGTCGGGGCAAATGCCGAGGACAGCAGCTCCACAGGCGTCAACGGAAACCAAGCCGACAACAGCGCCAGCAGTTCCGGCGCGGCGTACGTCTTCCTCATCACCCCCCCGGGCGATTGCGACACGGACGGGGATGCGGATCTGTTCGACTACGGTTTCTTCCAGGGAACCTGCTTCACGGGTCCGCAAGAGTCACCGGACTTCCCCGGCATGGATGCGGAATGCGAGTGTGCCGACCTGGACGGCGACGTCGACCTTCTCGACGCGAGACGCTTCCAGATAGCATTCACAGGCTAAGGGATTTTCGTCCTTACTGGTCGACCAGCGGATAATCGAGGACGGTCAACCATCCCCAATCGCATACACGCTGCATCAATGTCGCCAGGAAAACCCCAGCCCGATAAAATAATCGTCAGCCGCCTCGTTCAAACCGACTCCAGCCAGCAAATCCAACTGCAGATCCTTATGCACGAGGCAGGTGACCCCGCCATTGAGAACGTGTGCTGCGTCCCGACCCTCGGATATAGGATATTCACCAAAATATTCGACATAAGTACCAAATGTATCGTTCAACGCGACAGCCAGGGACAGCGAGGCAGCCGCCTGAACAAATCGCTCCCTGTCCTCTGTCAGTGATGCGAAATTGATGTTTCCAGCAATAGCCAGCGAATCTGACAGGTCGTATGCCCACAGAAGTTTCACAGCAGGATCGACATCCCCGGACGTCTGGTTCGGACTCCCCGCAGGCGTGGTGATCTCCCCGATAAATCCAAAATGCGGAAGGAGACCCTCCTGCTCCCACAGCTTAAGCTTGAATCCCACAGAAATATCACCCCCGCCCTGTACCCATTCGCTGGATCGAACGATTTGCCCCTCCTCCACGCTTTTGGAAGATTCCTGAGACCACGCATACCCATTCCAGCCAAGGCGAAGTTCAAGATCATCAAAAAGACCAATGCGAAGGAGCGTCTGCGGGAACGCATGCTCACGAACACTGATCCCATCTTCGCGATCCGTCGTAAAGGTATACCCAACCTCAAGCTGAAAATGCCCCGGTGGGACGGCTTCTGTGCTTTCAGTAAAGTCCGGACGATCGGTAACAAGCGGCTGATCCATAGGATCGAGCTTCTCGCGTGGTGACCGCTCCACCTCTCCGACGGCCAAGTTGCACACCGCAAGCAAAGCAGGCGTGATAAGAAACCCGGATACACGTTGCATGGTTCATCCCTCGCAATCACAGTTCGTATTACAGCCTATACTTCTATATGTCTCCTTTACGACGTTATGTAGCATATACTAACTTTCGGAACAAAACGCAAATCAACACGGATCTCGCCAATGTTGAATCTCCGGATCAAGTCAGTTTTGAAGGGAAATACGCAGCAGAAGAACCCTGCCACCGATATTCAACTATAAAGATATATTCAGTCAAAATGCGGAGTCAGCGCGTGGGATACCGCGTCTGGGATATCAGCGTCTGGGATATATGAAGGGTAAAAAGGATAAATCCTGCAACGACAGCCTGTCACCAACCGCAGACCACCAGCCGCAAGTCGCAAGCCACCAACGGCCTGTCGCCAATAGCAAGTCACCAATAGCAAATCGCCAATATGGCGCCTTATGCCTTGGAAGTCACGCCAGGCCCGGAAAGCTGCGTCTCATAATGAGCGGTTCGCGCATAAAGCACATCCCGAAGGTCATCAAACTGAACCGCACAGGCAGACTCAGGATGATACTCAGCAATGGTCTCGCCAACATCGATGGCGGTAGTAAAGTCCTGAGCGTAAATCGCGTCGCGAAACTGTTTCCGAAGATCAGCGATGGCCGGAAGTTCAGAGTTCGCCGAAAGTTCAGAGATCGCGGGCATATCCACCTCTGCATCAACGCGATCTCCTCCCTCGCAAGTAGCAACATGAGGACCCACCTCTCCCTCACAGACGGCGGCAGTACTTTCCTTTTCTGCAGCAGGAGCAGTCACAACCGCACTCCCCTCCCCAGGGGCAAGCCGAGGAAATCCGTCATCATCCACGGCGGCAGCGATCAGCGACGACGCCCCACCCTCTGAAAGACTGGAAAGATGCATCACCGGCGACAATTCTTCGACCAATGCCTCAAGCGCATCCTGACGCTTGCGAACCTCATCCTGACCCCGAACATTGGCATCCACAACCGTAGCAAGCTGAATCACGCAGTGCATCGCAATCCCAAGCCCGATCGATCCCCACGCAATACCAGCTCCCAGCAGGGCGTGAATCACTTTCCCGTCGATCGCCGAATAGAACACATACCCCACCCCTGCGAGTGCAAAGACCGCAAAGAACGCATAAACTACCCATCTTGCCCGCTGCAACCATTCTGCGGGTACGCCATCTTCAAACATAGGTGCAAATCCCCTCAGATCGTGTCACCCTGTGGCACACTTGAAACCAGTGAGACCCCTCACGCCAATAAATACTATGTACCATGTGCCCGATCAATATTCAATGGCACCACACCACGATCTTCAGGTTCTTGCAATTCCTTACGAGCAGGACGCGGATAATTCGCAAGATCACTCGCCAGCGGAATCGTCACCTCAAGCCATTTGCAGTCAGCCAGGGTCTTAATTCGAGCATCCTTCAAACCAGCAGGTATCAGCACAGTGTCGCCACGACCAAACCGAAGAGGATCACCACTGCCATAAATAATATCAGCCTCCCCCTCCAGCATGATCCACACAATCAACTCACCAACCGCAATCTCCTGCTCAATCCCATCCACCATGCGAACGTATTCCATGATGAACGATTCGCAGCTCGCAACACGCGACACCGTCGTCCAGACACTCGCAGCATGCGATCGCGGCGGCTGAAGACCATCGTCCGGTTTGAACTGAACACACTCCATCGCCTCATCAATATGCAGCGCGCGACCCTTCCCCGTAGCAGGATCAGCCCGATCCCAGTCATACACACGATACGTCGTATCAGACGGCGTCTGAACCTCAGCCACCAGAACCCCAGCACCCAGCGCGTGAATCGTCCCACTCGGAAGGTAGTAGCATTGACCCGTTTTGACCGGAATATGACGCAGCGTTTCGGTGGTCCTGCCGTTCTTGACAGCCTCCAGAAAGGATTCCCGCGTAACACCCTCGACGAATCCCCGATAAATGCAGCCATCCGGCTCGGCATGCAGAACGTACCACGCTTCATTCTTAACCCGCACGCTCCCGCCAAGTCGCTTCGCCATCGCAGCGTCAGGATGAACCTGCACACTGAGATGCTGCTGAGCGTCCAGAAACTTGATCAGCAGTGGAAACCTGCCTTCAAACAGATCCGCACGCCCCATCAGCTCCGGACCCCACGCCTTCACGAGCTCCCCGAGCTTCTTACCCTTCGCAGGACCATTCCGGACGACCGACTGGTCATGCTCAAGGTCCGCCAGCTCCCACGATTCACCAACAGGCTGATCCGTGTTGAGCTTCTTCCCGAGGACGGTCTCCAGACTTCGCCCACCCCAGATTTTGGGCTTGAAAATAGGTTCGAATATCAACGGTGAAATAGTCATTGGAACGATCTCCTTATCGCCGGCCATATTCTATACACACAGAACATGTTCGCAACTGCCGACACAAACACACTGACATGGCGGCATGGTGGCGTGTGGCCCATGTCTTCAGACATGGGGGAGCCGAAGACCCCTCGCACCGCATAGTCAAGATCGCAATGCTGGCTGCTGGTGTAGTGCCTTGGAATTGCTGACGTTGTTGTTTCCGAGCCGTGACCGTAAGGGAGCGGTTTTTCCGGGGTCCGCTCCTTTACGGTCACAGCTCAGATGGACCTTTATCCAAGCCGTGACCCTGAAGACAACCAATGCGGGAGATCTGAAGGGGGCGGACCATAAAAAAATCGCCGAATGCCACTGGCAGCTTGTCCGCAACTACCGACACAAACACACTGGCATGGCGGCATGGCGGCATGGTGACATGTGGCCCATGTCTTCAGACATGGGGAACCCGAAGATCCCTCACACCGCAGAGTCCAGATCGCCCAACCATGTTGTGACACCACCCACGATCAGCTAAAGTACTCAGCGAACCAATTATCAAGAATAATACCCAGAATAGAGGCATGAACGAATGGCATCAGAACCCGAATCAACCACACCCAAGTCAGGCACCACCGAGCCAAAAGCAGCGGAACCAGTATCAAACACCATCAATTTCGAGGATTTCACAAAGGTGGACCTCCGCGTCGGCAAGGTCATCGAAGCCTACGACCACCCCAACGCCGACAAGCTGCTCGTCCTCAAGGTCGATCTCGGCAGCGAGCAGCGGCAGATTTGTGCAGGCGTGAAGGGTTTATACACCCCGGAGGAACTGCTCGGTCGCAACCTGATCATCGTCGCAAACCTCGCCCCACGCATGATGCGCGGCATCGAAAGTCAGGGCATGATGCTAGCCGCCGGCAGCGAAGACCGCTCGCGATTCGTCACCCTGACCACCAGCGAAGACATCGAACCAGGATCTATCGTGAGTTAAGAGATACTTTGAGTTGGGGGTGTGCTAATTTTAGTTGAAATTTGAGACGAACGGCTCCATGAATGACGGTGGTTTTTGGAACATCCATCAAACAAGGAGCCGTATCATGAAAAGTTTCGTACGAATCGGAGCAAATCGCAAGGGT
>JAJRYY010000209.1 GCA_024275565.1 Planctomycetota bacterium | reverse complement strand
TTGTTCCAGATTTGGCAAAATATGGTTGCGCGCCCTGTTCGGACGGGGTAGATGTTTCGCGCCATTGTATGGTAAAGTGTGAATAGGCAATTTCGAGTTCCATGGCGTCTTGAGTTATCGGACGTCTCTCATCTGCTCGAAAACGGGAGGCAGGTTGTGATGAATAATCGTGGAATACGACGTAAAATGCTTCGTTTTGTGGCGCTGACAGCCTTCGGTGGTACCGTTTTTCAACTCGGTGGTTGCGATCCGACCGTTCGCTCGACCGTGTTGACCGGATTGTCGACCACGACAAACTCCTTGGCTGACACCCTGATCGCAGCCTTTTTTGCAAGCCTCAACAACAACAACGCTGCTGGCGCTGGTGGATTTACCACGACTTGAGTTCAGGGCTGGGAACACCCTGAGCTGCAGAAAACGCGGGGCGCATGAAGCGCGGGTTGCGTTGCTTGAAACGCGGGGCGTTGTTTAACGATCTTTGGTGAACGATGCCGCCGTGATTTCCGTGTGGAATCGCAGCAGGGCGTTGGCTCCGATAAACGTCAGCCCGTTGGATTTCGCGTTCGCGATCAGCTCTTTGCGGCTTATCGCATGGCGGGTGTTGAGCTTTTGTTTTCGCTTGGCTCGCGCGTTTCGCCTCATCCCACAGTACGACCCGGCGTCGAAGAAGGTGACGACCATTCCGTACCTGGCGACGCGTGCCAGTTCGGAGAAAAGCGACAACCTTGCTGCGGCATCCGGCAGGTGGTGTATCAGCCGCGAGCATAGCACGATATCGACGTGGTCGTCAGGAAGCGGGATTTCGAATACCGACCCGACGCAACGGGCGATTTTGGGTGGCGTTGTGTTCGGAGCGGCGGACGAATCGTTCAGTTGCAGGCGCGATACCATGGCGGGGGACGCGTCCATGGCGATGATATCACCCGAAAATTCGGAAATAACGGGCAGGAAGCGTCCGGTCCCCGTCGGAAGATCCAGCGATGTCTGGACTGGAAAGCGAGTACTGAGTCGCCGCAGGGCATGCCGCACCATGTTCAGTTCAAATCGGTTCGACAACTTCTTGAGAAACGACTCGTCGCGTTTTTGCGCGTAGTAGTCCGCATAACCGGGGATATCGTACTGCTTACGCCAGTCGTTGGGGGTAGCGTCGGCGCCAGCTTTGTGCATGCTCCCTGAAGGTTTGCCTTTGACGGGCTTGTCCTCTGTGTTGGAATCCGCTCGCTGAATCATGAATGGAAAATCTCCTTCAGTCCGTATGGAATGACCAGAAACCAGCAGTGCAATTCCGCCAGGATGCTGGGCCAAAAGTGATTGCGGAGTGGTTCGGATTGCTTCAAGGCTGACGTTATGGGCAACTTGGGTATCCAGCGGGGGACGTTGACGCAAAATTGTTCGTATTCCGACGCATACTTGCCCTTCAAGTGGTACTCCTCAAATCGCACCGTCGCGCTGTATACGACCGCACACCACAGCAGCATCAACGGGACAAACCATACAAGTTCGGACAAAAACCCCATGCCGACAAGCATGAGCGTGTTCGAGATGTAGATCGGGTTGCGCACATACGCGTATGGTCCTGTCAACGTCAGCTTTGTGGCAACGCGAAGGCGGTACCGAAGATGCATTTGTGCCCAGATACGCCCAAACAACCCCCATGCGAACACGATCGCACCAACCCAGTATACCCAGTGGCCTTCTGTTTCGGCGTGGTGGGAAAACATGGTGAAGAGGACCGGGGGTACCATCAGCAATCCCCGATATTTGAATACGCGGGCATACAAACTTTGATCCAATTCCACGAGAGGCTCCTTGGTGGACGGTGGGGCAATTCCAGCTCGGCCATTATCGTAGCAACGCAACTGGTGTCCAGACGTCCGCTTGGCCTGAAAACTCGGGGTTACATTCGAAACTGCTATGGGCGGAAGTCCGATAAGCGCCTGTGGAATGCGCGTTTCGCGGTTGTAATGCCAATCTGCTCTCGAACCGGGACGGGCTGCCGCAGCACCGCATCGCCGCTGAAGTCCGGGCTGACGATTTCGGGCAGGTATTACCGGTTCACGGGCATGTATGTCCGGATCAAGGGATGCCGGTCATGCGGAAAACGCAGCCTGCTTATTGGCGGTCACTGGTCCTTTTTGAGTGGTATTCAGCGGGCTGGTGGATCGCACCCGCTTTGTAGGCTGATCGCTGGAGGAAGATCGTTCCGGTGATGAGCAATGTCAGGATGAAGGCAAGGTTCGCCCAGAACCCGACTGTCGGGACTGGTTCCGCATCCTGCTGGAGTTCGTACGCGCCCATATCTACGATTGGAGGGGTTCCCAGTCCGGTGTCCACGGTATTCGGGTCGTCCACGAAGCGTGGAAGTCCGTCGAAATCCAGAGTGACTTCGCCGTTGGTGTATTGGTTGTCTCCGGAATCGACACTGGATGATCCGGACATCAGTCGTAGATTCTCATCGCCCGTACCTGCAATGGCGTCTGGACCAAGCATATCCTGAAACAGTGGGTCACCCCCCGTATTGTTGCTGCCGAAGGAGTCGAGGGTTGCGGAAAGGTTCTGCACACAGGTGTTGTTGAGCATCAAAAACCCAGCCGCAACCTGGGGTGTTCGTATTTGAGCCAGGTCGTTCATATTGCCGCCCATACCGGTGTTGTTCCAGAGTATGCAGTTCGATACTTTCAGGTCCAGTACGGTGCCGAAACCAAGCAGCCCGCCGCCATCGATGAAATCCGTGGACTGGTTGGAGACAACCGTGCAATTGATGAATTCGATGGAAGTATCCTCCACCTGCAGGCCGCCGCCAAATCCGCCGACGTTTCCGGAGATGAGGCAGTTGATAAACCGTGCCCCTGCGACCCCGACAGTGAGGTTGAGTGATGCGATACCGCCGCCGCGGGCTGAGGCGTGGTTGTTGGCGATCACGCTGTTGACGATGCGCATGGTGGGTGAATTCATCACGAGCATTCCGCCGCCATCGTCGGCTTCGTTGTCAACGATGCGACATCTGTCCATTTCAAAAGTGAGGAGGGTGGATTCGAATCTCAAGCCCCCGCCTTGACGATCGAAGACGTCAACGCCGTCCCGGGCGTTCCCACCACATATCGTCACGCCATCCAGTCGGGTGGTGTTTCCGCTGATGCGGACGACGTGGATTGAGTTGTCGGTACGATTCGTGAAACCAGGACCATCGTTACCGAGCAGGTCGCCGGACAAGGTCGTTTCGTTCGCGGCGATGTCCCGCTCCACTGGAGATGCCTCACCACCTGAGAATCCGCCGTACATTGAGATGTCGGTTGTCAGGTTGAATGACAGGCTTCGATCCGTTCCGGCGGTGGGTTTGTAGGTTCCCCCGGTGACCCAGATTTGATCGCCGGACAGCGCAGCAGCCAGAGCAGCCTGCACCCCCGATTCGCCCTGAAATGCATCGTTCCAGGTGGAACCGTCGTTGGCCCCTGTCGCCAGATCTGCATCGACGAACAATGTGGCAGCATACCCGTCAGCCGCCAGAAGATGAAGCAATGCCAGTGTCATCAGGATATAAGTCGGGATGGACCGTGTCATGATTTCCTCCTCCGATGGGCGCCCGTGTGGTGAGGGGGGTATTCATTGCGACACCACCCCGCGTCCAGTATGTCACAAACAGGTCCGGCGATTGCACAAAAAAAGGGATTGTTTCGCATCAATTTTCTGTTTTCTGCAAGTCCGCAGTCAGGATTTCCGTAATTGGAGCGTGATTGAGCGTTCCGGGGTGTTATGCTGGGGGCTATGGTGCGTTTTCGGTGCTTTGGGGTGGATTGGCATTGTGGGGCGTGTGTTGCTACTGTTGACGATGAAAGGGGTATTGCTGTGAGATATGAGGGTTTTGCTGTGCGTGGTGTGGGAATGGTGCTGGCGGTATTTTGTCTGGGTGTGTCGATTGGTGCAGATCGGTCGCTCGGAGGGTTTGGAGATGCCGGGACTGTCTATGTGTCGAGTTTTGCCACCGATGAAGTACTGCGTTATGACGCTGTGACCGGGGCGTTTATCGATACGTTTGTGGTTGCGGCTGCCAATGGTGGGCTTGACGAGCCGCACGGAATTCTCGAGCGCTGCGATGATGTTCTGGTGGTCAGTCTGGTGACGGACAATGTGTTGCGGTATGACCGTGTCACCGGGGCGTTCATCGACGTGTTTATCGATTCGACGGAGGGGTTGGACAATCCCGTATACATATTGTACGGCGCGAACGACTTGATCTACATCTCAAGTCAGGCGAGCCATGAGATATACCGTTATACTGCCGACGGGGTGTTTGTGGATATTTTCGTGACGGCTGGGAGTGGTGGGCTGAATGGTCCGAGTGGGTTTGCGTTTGGTCCAGACGGTCGGTTGTATGTGACGAGTCGGTTCGGTGCGAGCGTGTTGGCCTATGATGGTGTGACCGGTGCGTTTGATGAGGTTGTGGCGGACGCTTCGGATGGGTTGGGGTTTGGGGATACGTTTGGGCTGACTTTCGGTCGAAATGATGACTTGTATTTTGCGTCGAACGGTCAGGTTTTTCGGTACGATCTGGACACATCTGCGATCATTGCGACGATCCCGTTTGGTTTTCCGATAGGCCTCGAGCAAGGACCTGATGGTAATATTTATGTCGGGACGAACAACAACCTGTTCGTGATAGACACGTTGGATGATAGTGTGACTGGACCGATTTTGTCCGGGGGTGTGATCAGTACGCTGAATTTTTTCAGATTCCCGGATGCTACGCAAGGTCCTGAGTGCGGGGTTCCGGCGGTCCCGGCGGCGTCGGAGTGGGGGCTGGTGGTGTTTGCGATTTTGATGGTGACGGTTGCGACGGTTGTGTTTGGTCGGCGGGGTGTTGTGGGGCGGGCTTAGCCTGTGTGGTGATGCGGGTTTCATCTGACGTGGGGCCGGGTTGATTCTTGCTGGCGATGCCGGGTTGTTTCCTGCTGAAGAGGCTGGACTGTTTCCTGGTGGAGAGGCTGGATCGATTTTTGGCGGTGAGATTGTGCGGGCCATCTGGCGGACTATCTGAGTCGGGCCTGCTGGGGTATGATGTCAGCTTGCTGGTTGATTTGTGTATCGCGCGAGTGGCGGAACTGGCAGACGCGCAGGATTTAGGATCCTGTACCGCAAGGTGTGGAGGTTCGAGTCCTCTCTCGCGCAGTAGCATTACAATTCCCCCCCCTCTGCATTACACTTCCCCCCCCGTCCCCCCCGCAAAGAGGAGTGGTCCGGGACGCGCCCTGCATACCACCATTGGCCGCCTTCGATAAGGCCGCTTCTGATAAAACCCCCGTTCATTTACACCGGCTTTTGAACAAAACCTCGCTGGCGGGGCTAGCGGGGCCAGCGGATGTTTGGCTTTCTGCTGGCAGCCACTTCGTCCATGCGGCGGACGGGCATGTTGTGGGGGGCGGTGCGGACGGTCTCCGGGTCCTGCTCGACCTCGTCTGCGATGGCGATCATCGCCTCAGCAAAATGGTCGAGCGTCGCCAGCGATTCCGTCTCGGTGGGTTCGATCATCAGGCAGTGCTGGATGGGCCAACTCATCGTCGGCGGGTGGATGCCGTAATCGATCAGCCGCTTTGCGACGTCAAGCTCGGTGACCCTGGCGGATCCGAACCGTGGGACCATGACGAATTCATGCGCGTAGGGCGGTGGGAACGGGAAGTGGTAGCGGTCCTTCAATCGGGCAGCCAGGTAGTTTGCGGAGAGGACCGCCTTCTCCGAAGCATTTCGCAGGCCATCAGAACCGAGGGCGCGGATGTAGACGAAGGCTCGCAGCAGCACGCCGATCTGTCCGTAGAACGAGCGGACCTTCCCGATGGATTTCGACCGGTCCTCGCACCAGGCGTAGGAACCATCATCGCATCGAACGACCTGCGGGACGGGCAGATGCGGGCGGAGATGTTCAGCCACGCCAACCGGACCCGCACCGGGACCACCGCATCCGTGAGGGGTCGAAAAAGTTTTGTGGGTGTTGAAGTGCATGACGTCGACGCCGAAATCCGCTGGCCGAGCGATTCCGAGCAGTGCGTTCATGTTCGCACCGTCGAGGTAGAGTTGAGCACCGCATCCGTGGACGATGGCAGCGATGTCGGAAATCTGCTCATCGAAGACGCCGACAGTGTTGGGGTTCGTAATCATCAGAGCAGCCGTCTGATCGTCAACCTGTGCGCGGAGGTCGTCGAGATCGACGCGCCCGTCGGACCTGGATTTCACGGTACACGCCTGCCGACCACACATGGTGCACGTCGCGGGATTCGTACCATGTGCGGAGTCGGGTGTGAGAACCTTGGGACGATTCTCACCTCGGGAGCGGTGGTACGCGTTGATCATCATCAGACCGGTCATTTCGCCCTGAGCACCCGCCGATGGTTGCAGCGTGACCTCGCTGAGTCCGGAGATTTCCTCCAGATAAGTCCGCAGATGAAAGAGCGTTTCGAGGATACCCTGAACATCTTCAATGGGCTGATAGGGGTGCAGATTTGCAAATTCGGGCATGGCAGCCGCCCGTTCGTTGACACGCGGATTGTACTTCATCGTACACGACCCAAGCGGGTAGAAATTCTCATCCACGCTGAACAGGCGGTGCGAAAGACGCGTGTAGTGACGGACGAGGTCCATCTCGCCAATCTCCGGAAACCCTGGAAGTTCTGGTGCGTCCTCAGCCAGATATTCCGCACCGATCGCACTGGCAGCGTCGATTTCGGGAACGTCGGATTCCGGGAGAGACACGGCTGTGGCACCCGGAGCACCCTGCTCGAACAGGAGTGGGTGATCGGCTTCTGCGGGCGTGACGATGGTTCGCTCTTCAGCGGGCATGACGCTCACCGTGGTAATTCCTTTCGACTGACCTGATTCGGTGACCAGGTGCGACTTCGGTTGATGTTCTTGAGGTTTAGCGTTTCCGGGACGAAGCGGATGATATCGCTGATCAGGAAATCCTTCCCACACTCGGGGCAGGGCGTTCCTTTGTGACCCGTGAGATTGTATTGGCACCCCGGGCAGATCGGGGCAGCCTGTTGCGAGGCACGCCATCCACGGACGTACCCATTGCGCCAAACGAGGTAGAGACCCAGCAGGGCGAGTCCGGTGGTCAGCGCGACCAGCAGTGCAATACCAGCCACAATGGCAGGGTGAAGACTCATATCAGACCAACCCTCTCATATGCAGACCGATCCCCTCATATCAAACAGACCCCAGAGCTTCGACGAGGTCGTCGAGTTGTTTCCGGGTTCGCTTCTCAGTGACAGCCACCATGAAGCAGTCGTCAAGATCGTCGAACCACGTTTTCATCGCAACGCCCGCGAGAATACCACGCGAATGACAGTGCTCGAGCACCCGATCCACAGGGTGCGTCGTCTGAACCACAAATTCGCGGAAGAACGGGGTGTCGAATTTCAAGTTGTATCCATCAAGCGCGTCGATCTTTTCAGACAGGTAATGCGCCTTATCCAGACACTGCCGTGCAACAGTCCGAATCCCCTCTTTGCCCATGGCTGCCATGTGGATGGCTGCCCGGAGTGCGAGGAGTCCCTGATTCGTGCAGACATTGCTCGTCGCACGCTGACGCTTGATATGCTGCTCGCGTGTCTGCAGCGTGAGGCAGAATCCGCGCTTCCCATCAAGGTCACGCGTGATGCCAACGATCCGACCGGGCATTTTCCGCATATACTGCTCCCGACAGGCAAACAACCCGAGGAACGGTCCACCATACGACATAGGAATCCCAAGCGGCTGACCCTCACCCACGGCGATGTCCACATCGAGATCGCCGTGGTTCTTCAGCACCCCGCAGGAGATCGGGTCCACGCTCTGCACAACCAGTGCACCGACATCATGAGCAAGTGTCGCAATCTCCGCCACCCGCTCGATCGTACCCAGAAAATTCGGAGACTGAAGGATCACCGCAGCCGTTGCATCATTCAATTCGGACTTTAAGGCGTCCATGTCAATCGCACCACCAGCGTGCGGAATCTTCACCGGTTCGATCGGCTGCTCGTAGGTCAGCGTACGCAGAACGTGGATCGCATCCGGATGAAGCGTGTCGCAAATAAGCACGCGATTTCGCTTCGTCACCGCAGCCGCCATCAGAACCCCCTCAGCCACCGCCGTCGCCTGCTCATAAAGCGAAGCATTGGCAACATCCATCCCGGTAAGCTGGCAGATCATCGTCTGAAATTCGTAAAACGCCTGAAGCGATCCCTGCGACGCCTCCGCCTGATACGGCGTGTAGGCTGTCACAAATTCGCTCTGATTGGCGAGCGCATCGACGACCGTGGGGATAAAATGGTCATACACGCCAGCCCCAAGAAAGCAGACGGTATTCGCATCGTCACAAGGCGTATTATTCCGGGCGAGACGATCAAGCTCGGTGAGCAGTTCAGGTTCACTGATACCCCTGGGAATATCGAGCAACCCCGCCTGACGCTGCGACGTGGGGATGTCCTTGAAGAGGTCGTCAATACGCTCAACGCCGATGGTCGCCAGCATCTCGCGGGTCTGCGGCTCGGTAATCTGTGTATAATCCATGTCTTCTCTATGCAGCTTCCTATGCGTTGGTGGATTGACCTTGATCGAGGATGTTGGCTTTGAACATTTTGGATTCCAGTGCGGGTTTGAACTGGGTCCATTCGCTGTCAGGGTTGCGATCGTCCTTGATCGCGCGAACACTCATCTCAACTTTGGCATCGAGATTATCGAGATAGTGAATCGCGATCGCCTCGGGGAACGCGGGCACTTTCGGGCTGCCAAACTCTGCCTTCGCATGATGACTTAAAACGATGTGCTGAAGCGCCCATTTGATGCGATCCGGGAAAGGCTTGCCGGTCGTCGCCTCAGCACGGGTAGCCATGCGTTCGATCCAGATCGCACCAATGGCAAGGTGACCAACCAGCGTACCCTGATCGCTGTAGTGAAAATTCGTCTTATAACCAAGCTCAGCCGTCTTCCCAAGATCGTGCAACAGCAAACCCGCCAGCATGAGATCGGGATTAAGATCGGGGTAGCGCGGAACCACGAGGCAGGCGAGTTCCAGCAGATTAAGCGTATGTTCGAGCAGCCCGCCGATAAACGCATGATGAAGCTGGATCGCAGCAGGAGCGATCCTGAAATTCGCCATCAGCGATTCATCCTTGAGATATTCCTGCATGAGCGCCGCGATGTTCGGATCCTTGATCCCGCCCAGAATCTCCTTCACCCGGGCAAACATCTCATCCACATCGCGATCGGTATGCGGAAGAAAATCCCCAAGATCGACGTCAGCCAGTTCAACAGGCCGAATCGCTTCGATAATGAACTGTAGATTCCCCTTGTAGTTCTCGCATCGGCCCCGGAGGTTGATGAACCCCCCCTCGGGCATAATCCGGAACATCGCCTCGGTTGCAGACCAGACGCGGGACAAAAGTTGACCCGTGCGATCCGCCAGAACAGCGTGAATATAGAGCGAACCCTGCGTGGTGGTCCGGAGGTCTTTCGAGCGGACCATGAACGTCTGGTCTTCGAGGATTTCCCCGGGCTTGAGATCCGCGATGAATCGGTGCGCCATGTCAGTCTCCAGTGGGTAAAAATGCACTTCGGTGTCCGCGTAATGTAGGCCGATCCAGCAATTCCAGCAACCGCCATCATCACGCATATAGCGCAAGTGCATCATATAGTGCAACTGGACCATACAGCGCGGCTCCCCCACTCTTCAGAGGTGGGGGAGCCGATGAAGCACCGATCACCCCGCAGAAGGACGTCGAAGACACAGTCCTGTAAATCAGACTATTACCCGCCGTTGCCTGGTCAGGCCAACCGTATAAAATGCGCAATCCCATGTGAATTGATTGTTGCGAATCTGATATTGACACCAATAACGCCAGCAACGGCGAACTCGAGGATCGAAAACAATGAGCGAATCCGGCAAAGAACGGCTGATCTTAACCGAACTCCAGCGACGCGTCCTCGGCGTCCTCATCGAAAAATCAATGACAACCCCGGACCAATATCCACTCTCGCTGAACAGCCTCGTGTCAGGATGCAATCAGAAGAGCAACCGCAACCCCGTCGTCTCAGTCAACGAACGCGACGTAGCCAACACGATCCAGGAGCTGATTCATAAGAGACTCGCCTGCTATTCCGATGCAATGCAGGGCTCGCGGGTCAACCGATTCGAGCACACCGTCATCGAAACCCTTGGCTGGGGTCCGAGAGAGCGCGCAGTACTGGGCGAGCTGATGCTCCGAGGCCCGCAGACAGTCGGCGAAATCCGCACACGATCAAACCGGATGCACCCCATGCAGGATCTTCAGTTCGTTCAGGGCATCCTCGATGCGCTCGCAGCCGACGACCCACCCCAGGTCGCGGTCCAGCCCCGCGTTCCAGGCCAGTCCACAGTTCGATACACACACCTGTTCTATCCAGAAGGCGAGCAGCCGGATGCAACCGCTGCAGCGCCCGCCCACCTTGCAACACCAGCCAGCCTTGCAAATCCCGTCAGCGTTGCAAATCCAGCATGCGCTGCAAATCCAGCATGCGCTGCAAATCCCGCGAGCGGGGCATCCACCCTGGGATCGGTCCACGCTCAAGCACCAGTCAGCGACACACCACCCGCATCACCCGCCCCCGATCCGGAATTACGCAAGCGCATCTCAGAACTTCTGGAGCGCATCTCAGACCTCGAAGACCGGGTAGCCCAGCTCGAATCCGTCATAACCTCCCTCACCCAGTAAGTCGTATGGGTAACATTGGCGAAGACGGGTGCCACTGGCGGCTTGTCCGCCAGTGTGTTTCCAGCCAAAAGACCGTGTGGCCCATCTCTTCAGACTCCCCAGTCCGTGTGGCCCACCTCTTCAGACTCCCCAGTCCGTGTGGCCCACCTCTTCAGAGGTGGGGGAGCCGAAGATCAACCGAACATCCCCCAAGACCGCGTAAATCAATAGCAAAGCGCCGCGTGCCACTGGCGGCTTGTTCACCAGTGCTTTTCCAACAGCGAAG
>JAJRYY010000208.1 GCA_024275565.1 Planctomycetota bacterium | reverse complement strand
CCTTCTGTTGCGGCTGAGAATGGTGGTTGTTCCGTCATGATCGCATGATGAGTGTTTGCGAGGCGGGGTGCTGTTCTTACATTGGCAGAGGGGCGTATTGATCATGTTCTCGAAATCGTTGCTGTGTATGTTTTCCACGGGCTTGCTGCTTCTTGTGGCTGGTTCTGCCACTGCTCAGACTGAGCAGACTGTTGCGGTATTGGCTTTTGAGGACGCCTTTGTGAGGCAGCAGGCGGGTGCTGACGAAACATATGGTCTTTCCGAAGAGTTGAGTGTGTCCGGGTTGTCCTCCCTGAATGGTAGTGGTGTTCAGCAGGGTGCTGCTGAGACGTGGATCAAGTTCGACACGTCTGATGCGGTTGCGGGTTTTGACGCGATGTTTGGTGTTGGTGAATGGGACATCTCTGTTGCGGTTCTGGTGCTTGATGAGGTGGCTGCTCCGCAGAATGATGTTTTTACGCGTGGCGTTGGAACGTATGACGTGACGTGGGTGAGTGATGATGACTGGTCGGAAGGGAGTGGTACGCCTGATCTTCCCGGTACTGCCATGGGTACGGACCTTGTGTATGATTCGCGTTTGTTCCTTCGCAATGCTTCGGTTGATGAATTACTCGGGACTTCCACGAATGCCCTCGGGAACGATCCGCTGAATACGACGCTCAGCAGGTCGGACGGTTTTCTGGATGATGTTGCGGCGGGTGGATTCGTGACGCTGAATGTGACGCCGGGCGACAATGCGATTGGTTTCACATTTCACTCCTCCGACTGGGGTATTCTTGGTGATCGCCCCTTGCTCGTACTCACCGCCACCACGCTTGATGGTATGGGTTCTGGCGCGGTTGAAGACGACAATGACAACGACAACGACAATGGTAGTGGTTCCGTTGGTGGTGGTGGGAACGGTGATGATGGCAATGTGAATGCCAATGGCGACGACAATGCCAATGGCGACGACAATTTGAATGGTAATGAGAATGCGAATGGCAACGACAATGCCAATGGCAACGACAATGCCAATGGCAACGACAATGCCAATGGCAACGACAATGCCAATGGCAACGACAATGCGAACGGCAACGACAATGCGAACGGTGACAATTCCGGTGAAGACGTCGAAAATGCCAATGATAATGCCAATGCGAATGGGAGTGACGGGGCGGGCAGTCCGCCGGTTAGAAGTCCGTGCGGGATTGGTATGATCGGGCCGATGCTGTTCGGTCTGGTGTTGGTGGGTATGTTGCGATTTGGTTATGATGTGCGGTCACGGTAATCGTCGGGGATCGTCCCCTGGGTCAGGTCGGGAGGGGTCAGGTCGGGAGGGGGCAGGTCGGAGTGGAGCAGGTCGGAGTGGGACGGTGTGGAGTGGGTCAGGGTCGGGTGGTCGGTCGTCAGAGGTTGGCCGGCAGTCAGATTTTGACCGGCAGGCGTCGAGTTTTGATAAGCGTGCTGGTGTGGGGCCTGAGGCTGCTCCGGTCATCGCCGATTCGGTTGTCAGGATTTCTGAATTGTGCGCTCGTGATCTGGTGCTTGAGATTGGTTCTGGCACTGGTGAGATCGGGCGATTTTTGACGCGTGGTTCGTGGCGATACCTTGGTCTGGATGCGTCGCTGGGGATGCTGCGTGCATTCCGGTCTTCGGATGTTGGTGATCGTGGGTTGTTGGCGGTGGCTGACGCCGATCGCGATTGGCCTGTGCCTGATGGCGTTGTCAAGGCGGTCTTTTTCTCGCGTGTTCTGCATCGTCTTGATGTTGCGTGCGTTGCGTCTCAGATTCGCAGGGTTGCTCAGGATCGTTGTTGTGTTCTGGTCGGGCGTGTTCATCGCGACCCGAATGGGTATAAGGATCGTCTCCGCGATCGTATGCACGAGGCGATTGTTGCCCGGGGTCTGGTTCCCAGGCCCGGTCGTTCAGAGTCGCGGGATATCCTCGGGATGCTTCGTGGGGGCGCTGGTGCTGTGTCTGACGCAGCAGTTGCGATCGGTCCGGATGATGTGATTGGCTCGGGTGATGTGGTTGGATCGGGTGATATGATTGGACCGGTTGATGTTGCGAGCTGGACGAGTGTTGGGACATGTGAGAAGGTATTGTCTGGCTGGTCGTCCAAGGATTCGCTTGCGGGGGTTTCGCTTGGTGCGGCGATGTGCAGGGATGTCGTTGATGAGGTAGGTCGGTGGGCGGTCGATGCGATAGGACCGCTGGGTAGTGAGCAGTGTGAGACTGAGCGTTATACGCTTTCAGGTGTCTGGATTCGTGGCGGGTCTTGAAGGGTTATGGTACTTTGATGGATGTTTGTGTTGCGAAGCGGTTATTGAATTGTGATATAAGGGAGTAGCAATGCAGGATAAGTTGCTGACGGAGCTTGGGGAGAAGCTGGTTGCCGGGTCGTTGACGGATGAGGCATTGCTTGCTCGGACGTCGGAAAATCCATCGGTCAAGATTCTTCCAGAAGCCAACGTTGTGAAGATTGGCGGTCAGAGTTTTATTGATCGAGGTCGCAAGGCAGTCTTTCCGCTGATGGATGAGATTGTTGAGAATCTTCCGAATCACAAGATGATTCTGGGGACGGGTGCGGGAACGCGTGCTCGGCATGCTTATAGTGTTGGGCTTGATCTCGGGTTGCCGACGGGGGTTCTCAGCGTGCTGGGGACGTTTGTGAGCATGCAGAATGCCCGGATGATACATTATCTGCTGGCGAAGCATGGGATTCCATTTATTGAACCTGTGCAGTTTCCGCAGCTTCCGCTGTATCTGGCTGAGCGGCAGGCGTGTGTCTTTTTTGGGATGCCGCCTTACACGTTCTGGCAGCCGAACCCGAAGATTGGTCGTATTCCGCCGAATCGTACGGATACTGGTGCGTATCTGATCAGCGAGGTGTTTGCTGCCAAATCCATGATTTATGTGAAGGATGAGAACGGGTTGTATTCTGCGGATCCGAAGAAGGATAAGAATGCCAAGTTTATTCCGAAGATCACGCTGGACGAGCTGGATGCGATGAATCTTCAGGATGTTGTGGTCGAGCGGTCCGTGTTGGAAGTCATGCGGAATGCTGAGAATCGGCGGTCGATTCAGGTCATCAACGGGCTTGTTCCGGGGAATCTTACCAAGGCGCTGAATGGCGAGCATGTTGGTACGATTATTAACGCAGACGCGTAGGATTACATCAGACGCTGCCCACTAGAGAATGGACCCACTAGAGAATTGCAACGCTCAATTTGAGGAGAATCCGAGGCGATGGCTGACGAACGACACCATGTTTCATCGATGCTTATGCGGGAAAGTCTTCTGGATAAGGAAGTGATGGCTTCTACGGAAACGCCCGTCGTGCGGATGCTTCCCGACGTGCATGTCGTGAAAATCGGCGGACGGGCGATCATGGACGCTGGCAAGAGTGCTGTGTTTCCGCTGGTTGCTACGATTGGCGAGTTGCTGAATACCGAGCGGATCATTTTCGGGACGGGGGGTGGTGCGCGTAGTCGCCACGTCTTCTCGATCGGTACGGACCTTGGTCTGCCCACGGGGGTGCTTGCTCAACTCGCGCTGGCGGATGGTCTTGGGAATGCTCATATTCTCGGGACGCTGCTCGCACCGTATGGTGTGGTTGCGATTCCGCCAGAAGTATTCGGACATCTGCTGCCACTCTTTATCCGGTCTGTCTCCGGCGTGATCTACAATGGCGATCCACCTTATGCGCTCTGGGAGCATCCGCCGAAGATTGGACGCATTCCACCGCACCGGTCCGATGCGGGTTCGTTTTTGCTGTCTGAATGTTTTGGATGCAAATCGCTCACGCTTGTGAAGGATGTCGATGGGGTGTTCACGTCCGATCCGAAATTGAATGATAGTGCTGAGCTGATCAGGGAGACCAGTGTGACGGAGCTTGTGGAGCGGAAGCTGGAGACGCTGCCGTTCGATCGCGTGCTTCTGGACCTTCTGCCGAATGCACGTCTGGTGAAGCGTTTTCAGGTGATCAATGGCCTGAATCCTGAGAATCTGACGGCTGCCCTTCGTGGCGAGCATGTGGGTACGATCGTTCACGCTGAGTGATGTACGGTGGGGCGGCGTGTGTGACGGGTGCGGTGGGTGCAGCGTGTGTGACGTGTGTGGCGGGTGAAGACCTGCCATCATGGTGATGTGGGGGCGTTCGGGACGTGCGATGGTCCGCGCAGCGGACCCTGTTCTGCCAGACGCCCGTACATGCTGGTTGCCTCATGCATACTGGTTGTCTCATGCAGGCTGATTACGGGGTGAATGTGGTTTGCAGGATGGCGAAGTCGAGGATGTCTATGCGGTCGTTTGCATCGAGGTCCATGTTCTCACAGCCGGGGAGTATGGGATCGACTGGTCCCGTGATGCATCCGTCGAACAGTGCGAAATCGGTCAGGTCCACGTTGCAGTCGAGGTCGAAATCTCCACTGGGGGGGAGTTGCACAGTGAGTGTAGCGGGCGGGGTTGTGACGCTGCCGCAGGTGTTTGAGACGACGGCTGTGTAGATACCGACGTCTGCCATTGATACCGATGGGATGGTGTAGACGGGGCTGGTCGCTCCGGATATGGGCTGTCCGTCGCGTTGCCACTGGTAAGTGATGGGTGCGGTGCCGGTGGCTACCACGGTGAAGGACGCGGGCAGGAATTCGCAGATGGCGAGGTCGACGGGTGGGTCGGTGATGGCGACCGGCGTGTCGATGCATGCTGCGGATGAGAAAGACAGCCCGGTCAGAAACAGGCTGCCCACACCGCCATCGTCAACGTCTCCAACCGATAGCACGTCGTAATTGCTGGATGGATCGATCGTCCAGAGTTCACCGAAGGTTGTGGCTGCCAGGAAGACGCTCTCCGCGTAGATCATTGCTGACCATTCGATTGCCTCTGCTCCGGAGTATGTACGGAGCGTTTCGGGAATACCGCCGTCGGTTAGCGAGACGCGTGTGAGTATCCCATTTCCGCTGACGCGTGCGTGGTGGTAGAGGAACCCGCCGGAGATGGTGATGGATTGTCCCTCGCCTGCGCCGAAAGATGAGATGTTGGCAACAGGTGTCAGCTCGGCGGTGGCCAGGTCGATGGTGAAAAGGTCGCCGTCGAGTGAGCCGATGTCGTTGCCCTGTATGCCGTAGAGGACGGGCGGCGAGGAGTCTGGATCGAAGGCGATATCGAAGATGCGTTGACCGTTTTCGCCGACCTTCATCTGCCCGAGAACGGTGGCGACGCCGCTGTTGCGATCGACTGACGCCAGCCAGCTCACATTTGATCCTGAAACACGGACTGCGGCGTAGAGGTCCTGAAGACTGGGGTGGGACGCGAGTCCTGTTGCACCCGTCACGTTGCCCGCCAGATCGCCGGTATCTATCAGAGTGCCGCTATATTGGCACCCCTCCTCAAGCTCGAAGAACGTCGTTCCAATCCGCGAGACGGACAGCAGTGGCGGACGATCGGGGAAGGGTGTGACCGTGACTGTGGCTGGGTCGGAGGTGACGATGACGCCGCAGGGACCGGTGACCGCACAATCGTACACACCCGTGTCCGCCAATGTAAGATTGGTCAGCACAAGCTCGTCCTCAGTCATGCCGGGAAGGTCGATACTGTTCCGACGCCATTGATAGGTGGGTCCGTTTCCGCTGGCGACGACGTTGAGCGTGATTTCCTCGCTCTCGCAAGCGGTGTCATCCTGGGGATGGGTTGTGATCTCGATTTCGTCGGTATCGTCGACAGCCAGGACGTTGATGGTTCCGAAGGTGGTGGGGAGTTCGGTGGAGGTCACTTCGACGGTGAGGACATAGGTTCCGGTGATGAAGACCGTGAGGTTTGGCGTTTCAGCCAGCTCGTTGTCGATTTCTGCACTGGCGCCGGCGGGTTGCGAATCGATGGTCCATGAATAGTTGAGGTCGGGTGACTGGGCCATCCCGCCAAGAATTCCGGGTGAGAGCAGCGTTGATCCGAAGCCCACGACACCGACGCAGATGACTTCCGGATTGGCTGTCGGTTCGCTGGCGAATTCGATGACGTCGAGGTCGAAGCTGCTGGTGGCTGAGTCGCAGGAATCGTCCTCTGCGAGGATAGAAATTCGATATTGACCGAGGCAGTTTCCGGTGAAAATTCCATTCGCGTCGATGGGGTTTGGATCGACGCAGTCGGGCGGTCGCAGCGCGATGCTCCAGGTGAATTCCGGTGCGACGCCGCCGAGGGCGTTGGGACGCAGCTCGGTGGGGACGCCCATGACCGTGGGGTTGAATTCGGCGTCGGGGGAGAGCATCAGGGTGTCACTGGATGTCACTGAGACGAAATAGACGGAGTCCAAGGACTCGCAGACGCCGTCACCGGGGATGTCCGCATCGACGACGAGTTGCAGCGTATAATCGCCAGCAGCCGTCGGCGTGAAGACGGGGTTTTCGATGGTGGTGGGGTCGGGGTCGGGCGGATCAGCCTCGTCGGTGAACTGTGCAGTGCTGGTGTCCGGACCGTCGAGAATGGACCATTGCAGGAAGAATTCGTCGTCTCCGCCGGTGGGGTTGGCCGCAAGATTGACGGATTGGCTGACGCAGATGTTGGTCACGTCATCGACGGTGGCGGGTGCGGCTGAGACGGTTCCGAAGATGGTGAAGGAGATCGTATCGGAGACGTTTTGCAGGCAGAAACTGTCGAGTACGGACAGCCTGAGGACGTAATTCCCGGCGGCTGACGGGGTGAATGTGGTGTCGGTCATGTCGGTGACGGAGAATTGTGCATTGCTCGAATCGGGACCGCTGACGACGGACCATGTGTAGTTCTGTTGATCCGAACCGGTGGTCACGCTGGTCAGTTCGATGGCGTCGGTAATGCACAGTGTAATCGCCATGCCTTCGGGGTCTTCGATGGGGTCGATGGCGACGGTTGGCTGATCGAATACGGTGATGGTGACGGTGTCTGAGGCGGGTGTGCAGGCGCCGCTTGTGGCGTTGAGGTGGATGATGTAGTCGCCGGAGGTGGTGGGGGTGAACAATGCGGCGTTGGAATCAGGGTTGACTATCTGGTTGGGGTCCAGGTCCGGGCTTGTGGGGTCGATCGTCCATGCGTAGTCGGCGTCGGTATCGTTGGAGGTTGCGTTGAGGCCGATGTTTTCCTGGGCGCACATTTCTGCGGTGTCTGGCGTTGCATCGACGGTGAGTGTTGTGTTGACGTGGATGGTGACGGTTGCGGTTGCTTCGGCGCAGGAAACGGTCGAGCTGGTCGGCGTGACAACGACTTGCAGGACGTAGGGTTGATCTGGCAGAGTTTCGCTGGTTGGGGTGAACGAGGGGTTTGGGGTGTCGATGGCGCTGAATTGTGTCGGGTTGGCGTTTGGACCTTGAATGACCGTCCAATTGTAATCGAATGATCCTGATCCGCCCTCTGCACCGGCCATCAGGGTTACGGGTGATTCGAGGCAGGTCGTTGTGGTGGTGGGCGTCGGGTTTACGGTCAGAATATCGACGGCTGTGACGTTGACGGTGTCGGTGGCGATGTCGTCACAGGTTGCACCAATGGCGGATATCTGGAGGACATACGAACCCGCGTCGGTCGGTGTGAATGTCGGGGCGGATACGATTTGTGAGGGGTCGAATTGTCCGAAGCTGAGGTTGGGACCGCTCAGGACCGACCAGTTGAAGAATTCGCCGCCCTTGCCCATGACACCGGATTCGAGCTGGGTGGAGGAATCAACGCAGACGGTTTCGTGCATGGCTGTCGGGTCTACGGTGGTAGGGGCGATGAAGGTCAGACCGGCTGGCTGGGAGGTTGCCTGTCCGCCGTCGATGGTGGCGCGGACGCGGTAGAAACCCCGGTCCATGTCGAAATCTGCGTCTGTGATGGTGAGTGTTGTGGTGGCGTTGGATTCGTCGGTGAGGTCTGAGACGATGGTGATACGTCCCGCTCGGTCGCCGTCGGAGATTGTTGTGTATCCGCCACCAGTCCCGTCGTCGTACTGCCATGTGAACAGTGGATTGACGCCGCTCTGGAAGTCAACGGTCGCTTCAAAGCTGATGTCGTCTGTCGCGCATATGTGGGCTGCGTCGGGCTGGGCGAGGAATTGTTGTGCGAAGGTGCCTGAGTTGCAGACGACGCTGGTCATGCTGAAAATCGTGATTCCTGTGATAGATCTTCTACGGCACATAACGCCTCCTTGCGTTGATGCTCATTGCGACCGATTGCAATGGATTCTCCACCCCCTCTCAGCCATGCGTCGGTTGAGAGCTACCTCTGGTGATATCGACCACCGTCATCAGTGTTCTTGATGCGGAATGCTCAGTGAGCGAGTTGTGGCGGTAAGATAGCCCTGCAGGGTGAGTGAATCGGGATTTATCTCGATGCTGATCGCACCGTCGTCAGCCGTGCAGAAGAGTGGGCGGTCGCCGATGGCGTTTTTCAGCTTCTCGGAGGTGTCTGCCAGTCGCACATGCGAAGAACGGATGCAGATTTTGGGATCGACAGCCGCAATGAATGCTGCCGTGTTCGATTCCATGCTTCCATGATGCGGGAGGATGAGCACGTCGGAGCTTAGATTTCCTCGGGTGAGGAGGGCAGCCATCGCCTGTTGTTCGATATCGCCGCAGAGGAGGATGGTGCGGTTCTGGTATCCGATGCGGAAGACGGTGGATGCATTGTTGGAGGAGTCCGGTTTGTCGCCATCGATTGGCCAGAGTACTTCAAAGGTCACGCTCGGATCGAGATCGTCGAATGACATCATCGTGAGGATGGTGTGTTGACGACGATCGAGTTCTTTCAGAAGGGCGTCCGCCGGTCCGCCCCTGGGTGAGAAGGGGCTGAACCATGGATTGAAGGTGACCGGTCCGACATGCGTTGCGTCCAGCAATGTGACGATGCCGCTGTAATGATCGAGGTTCGGATGGCTAACGAGGACGCGGTCGATCGAACGGATGCTGCGGGTTTCGAGGTAAGGTACGATGGTGGTTTCGCCAACGTCGTAGGCACCGTTCGCGCCGCAATCCGCCAGCCAGACGTCGCCGTTGGGAAATTCGATGACCGTGGATGAACCGCGACCGACCGAAAGCAAGGTCAGACGCAATCCGTCCGTAGTTGAACGGTCGATGATGGACCAGAATGGGAGGGTGACACATAATGACACTATCCCCGAGATCGCGAAGATTCCCCATCGTTTCTGTCGCATTGTGTGCCAAAGCGTCCCCTCTCCGGTGTCGCGGATGGCGATGATGGTGGCGATCAGGAGCAGGCTGAGCGATGCGAGCGCCCGGGCGGCGAGTCCTTGAAGTTGAGGCGTTGTATCCGCCAGAATGCTCGCCAGACCCAGCATGGTGCTGGCGAGGAATCGGACGGTGGGCTGAAGGATCGTCAGCAGGATAGGCCAGATGAACCCGACGATCAGCGTGATAAATGAGAGGCAAAGTGTTGCTGCAAACAGAGGGAACATGAGCAGCGAATTCAGCCAGCCAAGCGGAGCAGTACGTCCGAAATGGATCGCGATGATCGGCGTCGATGCAAGCCACGCAGCGAGGCTGACGAACGTCACATCGAGAAGGAGCAGGTAACCCAACGTCCAATAACGCCGCCAGCCCTGAAATTTTTCGCGAATATTTTCGAGTGCTTCCATGTCACGCGTGCGACCATGCACGATTCGGAACCACAGATCGAGCATCGGTGCGCGAAGGAGCACGATGGCAGCCACACATGCAAACGACATCTGAAAACCCGGTCCAAAAAGCATCATCGGTCGGATCAGGAGCAGGATGATCGCCGCCAGCGACAGAATGTTGATGGACCGTGTGTGGCGACCCAGTAGTGCGGCTGCACAAAAACTCCAGCCGATGACGGCTGCCCGCAGTACGGGGGGGCGTGCATCGACCACGCAGAGATAGAGCAAAATGACGATGGCGACGATGATCGCCGTTTTTCGCCTGCCAACGCCCGATATCATCACAAGGGTCCACACCAGCCACGCCAGCCAGCCAAGATGCGCACCACTGACCGCGAGAAAATGCGTCGTCCCCGCGCGGATGAATTCTTCCTCGGTCTCTCGATCGACCGCATGACGGCGACCGAGGGCGATGGTCTCCAGCAGCCCGCGTTCTTCACCCGCAAGTGCAGCGTCGCTGTCGATGAGCAGTGAGGTCGTCCACTGTCGCAGTCGCGATCGCAACTTCCGAACGACATCTCCACCGCGTCCGATAACCTCGATATGGTCCGCGTGGCAGACCATGCCCGCACGGATGCCCTGTCGCTGCGTCCATCCCTGGTAATCGAACGCACCCGGATTCCGTGAGGGTGTGATCCGCGAAAGTTTGCCGAGCATCTCGACGCGGTCGCCGGCGGACGGTCCGTTGTAAAACCCCTCGATTCGGAGCGTCACCAATCCGGATACGGGCATCCAGCCCTGCTCCGTTTCGATGGCGGTGGCTGCGAGCAGTGTGCGGTGGTATCGCCCGCGATAGGTCCATCGGCTGAAGAAATGCTCTCGTGGAGTGGATCGTTCCGGGTCGTGGAGGAGGGTCGCGCGGAGTCGGACGAGCGTACGGTTTTTGGTCGAAAAATGTAAAATATCGTCGGGTGGAACGCGTCGAAAAGCATTGTCGTGTGCGACGCCGCCCAGGGCGAATCCCGCACACAGGGCAGCCAACCGGGTGTATCGCGTCATTCGGGTCGCCGCCAGCCAGATGCACACGAGCACCATCACGGTGACATACAACGCAATCGGCGGTACGACCGCTTCATCCAGGACGATCCCGCACATCAGACCGGCTGCCAGTGGAAACAGCGGCGCGACGATGCGTCGTCGGTTTCTGCTGCGGCGGGTGATGATCTCGTACTGAGTCCGATTCAAAATGCCCCCTCGCGGTTTCGTGTGGTTGACACCGATAGCCTAATACAGGTCGATATGCTTGTCGCGGGCGTACTTGGGACATAGCATGTGCAGCGGACAGTTTTCCATGGTGGATGGGTTGTCTCCCAGGTCTGCGTGCGGAGTATTTTGCGATGAAGGCGGTTATGATTTCGGGATGGCTGGTATATTCTGCGGCGGTGTGCATGGTACAGGCTGCCGACCTTGCCAGCGATCCGGCCAGGAATCCTGCCACTGATTCTGCCACTGATCCGGGCGTCGAAGCGATTCTGGACGCCGTCGAGCTGGCTGGCGATCGCGTACGCGACATTGACTGTAGGGTGAATTACCGAGTCGACGATCCGATTCTCGAAAGCGTCAAAAAGCGGACCGGATCGATACGCTTCAGAAAGGCTGATCCCTCCCAGAATGGCGATCAGAACCCCCGATTTCTCGTCACCTTTGTGAAATCTGTCACAGACGGCGTCGTCGCTCGGAAGAAGCTCTGGTATATGTTCGACGGTCGCTATCTCTACGAAGCCAACGAGCGATCGCGATCGACCATCAAGCGCGACATCGCACCGCCGGGTGAGGAGTTCGACTTCTTCAGCCTCGAAAAAGCACCCTTCCCGATCCCCTTCGGCCAGAAGAAATCCGAGATTTTGAAGCATTTCAACGTGACAGTTATAGCACCCGCAAAGGACGATCCACCCCACACGGACCACCTGCTCTGCATCCCGAAACCGAGCAGCAAATTCGTGAAGGAATATAGCAGGCTTGAGTTCTTTGTATCGCGATCGCTGGATCTTCCCGTGCGCATCGTCATGACCACGCCAAAGGACGACAAAGTGATTTCGGCGGATTTCGAGCTGACAGAAGACAACATCAACAAGGGCATCTCTGAAGCAGCCTTCCGCCTCCCGAGCGAGACGAAGGGGTATGCGGTCGCGGAAGAGTGACACCGAATGGCACTTATCTGTAAATCCGGTAGCACGCTTACAATAGCATGACACGTTTATAAGAAGGATGGCGATATGCCAGAAACCATGATAGCCGTTCGCAAGATGAAACCCGAACCGGGTCTTTCGATTGAAGATGTCCCGATCCCGCAGATCGGCGAAGAGGACGTTCTGCTCCGCGTCGATGCAGCCAGCATATGCGGGACGGACCTGCACATCTGGAACTGGGACCGCTGGTCGTCGCGACGTGTCAAACCGCCCATCACGCTGGGTCACGAGGTGGCTGGGACGGTGGTCGAGGTCGGCAAACGCGTCTCGACGACAGTCGTGGGAGATTTCGTATCGGCTGAGTCGCACATCACCTGTGGTATGTGCTATCAATGTCGCACGGGGCAGGCGCACATGTGCCCGAAAACGATCATCCTCGGCGTCGACCGCGATGGCGGGTTTGCGGAATACGTCGCCGTCCCCGAAAAGGTCATCTGGCGGAACGATCGCTCGAAAATTTCCGCAGAGATCGCCGCATTGCAGGAACCCTTCGGCAACGCAGTCTTCGCCACGATGAATCAGGACATGACGGGGCAGTCCGTGGCTGTGATTGGCTGCGGACCGATCGGGCTGTTCAGCGTCGCGATCGCGAAGGCTTCGGGTGCATCGCGCGTGTTTGCCAACGATGTCAACGCGTTCCGACTCGGTCTTGCAAGGCAGATGGGGGCGTCGGAGGTCTTCAACCCAGCAGAGTTCAAGGACACCGAATCGCTCGTGCAGGACATGGTGAAGGCGAACGGTTGTTTTGGCGTGGACATTGTCCTGGAGATGAGCGGATTCCCAGCCGCCATTGATACGGGCTTCAAGGTCGTTCGCAACGGGGGTCGTGTGGTACTCTTTGGCATCCCAGCGAAACCGGTCGAAATCGACGTGGCAGAGAACATGATCTTCAAGAACCTCACCGTGTCGTGTCTGAATGGCCGGCGCATTTTCGACACATGGTACAAGACGCGCTGGCTGCTGGAGGAGGGCGTGGTCGATTTGCGCCCACT
>JAJRYY010000207.1 GCA_024275565.1 Planctomycetota bacterium | reverse complement strand
GGTCGGGCCG
The DNA here is from genome assembly GCA_024275565.1 of Planctomycetota bacterium. Classification (GTDB taxonomy): domain Bacteria; phylum Planctomycetota; class Phycisphaerae; order UBA1845; family UBA1845; genus JAJRYY01. The sequence continues at coordinate 56,872 of JAJRYY010000207.1, read as the reverse complement.
CTGGCGATCGGGCTGCTGCCGATACTCGCCTGCGCGTCTGCCATCGTAGCTGTCGTACATTTCCTGGGGCGTGGGGTGGCGGCTGGTGTCCACGGACATCAGATTGCTTCTTCTCTGCCGATGGATCGTTCGGGGGTGTGGCAATTGTTGCGCGATCAAATATCGACGGTCGAGTCGCTGGTGGAGGCGATGGTGTCTGCCGGGTTCGGTGCATGGGACAGATGGTTGTTTCTCTACCTTATGGTTTGCCTTACGGTTCGGATGGCTCCGTTTCCTGGTCATCTGCGGGGTGCCCTGGGCGCCATTGTGCTGGTCGGCGCGATCGGGATGGTCGTCGGGAATTTTGCAAAGCCCGCGGTCGATCTGGTGCAGAGTGGCTGGTTGATCCTGACGCTGACGGTTGCGACGCTTCTGCTCCTGCTTGCGATAAGTGCTTTGATACGCGGCGTGGTGGGGCTTGCCAAGTTGCTGAGTCAAAAAGCGTGATGGCTTGGATAGTCGGGGGGCAGGTCGAATATGAGTCCTGAGTATCGCAGGTGGCGGGTTGCACGTTGCCGACGTCCTGCATGTCCTTGGCAGTCTTGATATCCTCGGCAGTCTGCATGTCCTTGGGAATCTGCGCTTCGCCGCTGGTCCGATTGTGCATGGTGAACGCTGCGATCTGATCCTTTTGATTTGAGGTACACATCTGACCGAACGAGCATCGCCAGGATGAGGCAAGCTAGGAACCACACGACGGCTGACGTGGTCGAACGTGATTCCGGATTTTTTCTCATTCGCGTATGGTCTGATACAACAGCCAGTCCGCACGTCGCACAATAGTCAGACGGGGATCGAATCTGGTGGGCACATCGGCTGCATTTGCACATGGACATAGCGATTCTCCGTACCCATTTTATGCGATCAGCCATGGGTTACCAAGAATTTTTTCGCATCAAATCGTCCGATATCGTCATCCAGACGCCGGACATGCCTCAATCATCGTTCTTTGCGTGCGTCACAGCGTTCATGGGCGGGTGATTATAGTTGCCATTCCTGCTCTTTGAGGGCGGTGACGATGTCTTCTGCAAGGGTGACCGCTGCGAGGCCGTCGGCTCCGGTGACAGCGGGTGGTTCGCCTGTTCGGACTGCGTTGATGAAGGAATCGATTTCGGCGCGTAGCGGTTCGATGTCATCGACGACGAGCGGTTCGACGTTCAGCATCTTCCCGAAATCCAGCCCGCTCATCTGGGAAAGGTCGTCGAAGTTTCGCTCCCTTGCCATCGTGATGAGATCGAGATTTGCATCCACTTTGACCGCAAGCCCGGTATTGCGCTGATAGTCCAGCGTCAGGTAGGCATCCGATGAGAAGACGCGGAGTCGCCGGTCGGTTTTGAGGGCTAATCTTGAGGCAGTCATGTTCACGACGCAGCCGTTGTCGAACATGACGCGGGCGTTTGCGACATCTTCGTGCGCTCCCAGAACTGCGACGCCGACCGCGTGTATTTTGTATCGCCGCGATTTCACGAGATGTAAGACGATGTCGATGTCGTGGATCATCATGTCGAAAACGACACCAACGTCGGCGCTGCGAAAGGTGAATGGGCTTACGCGCTGGGTTTCGATGAATTTCGGCGTGACCTTCATGCGTCCCATGGCCAACACGACCGGATTGAATCGCTCGGAATGCCCGACTGAGACCACCGCATCGTTCGATATTGCAAGTTCGAGCAGCTTTCGAGCGGTCTGACTGTCGGAGGCGATCGGTTTTTCGATCAGGGTTGCGACCCCGGTCTCCAGAAGTGGTTTTGCGACGTCGAAGTGCCGCACCGTCGGGACTGCGATGGTGACCGCATCGACGCGTCCCAGCAGCTCGGATGCGTCGGTGACAGCTTCTGTGTCATGCTTGCCAGCCATCTCCTCCGCTCGCGACCTGTCTGCATCGCAGACGGCGACAAGCTCGACGCCGTCCATTTCTGAGTATACGCGGGCATGGTGCTTTCCCATGTGCCCGACACCGATCACGGCTGTTCGTATGGTCTTGTTCACGGATGATTTGGTCTCATAGGATGCTATGTGTGGTTATTATGCACTGTGTTGTGATTACGCATTGTGTTGTGATTACGCATTGTGTTGTGATTACGCATTGTGTTGTGATTACGCATTGTGTGATGGGTGAGGTACTATGCGATTCCAGGGTCACTGTTCCCCATTGCCGTCTGCACGCCGCGCCCACTTCGCGTCGCCGCGTAGTGCTTCCAGGTATCGCCCGTGACGCCCATGCTCGTAGGCCCGGAGCAGAAAATGACACAGGTAGTCGACGTTGTCGTCCACCGGTTTCTCATCCAGAATCGCGTGGATGGTCGTCAGGATCGGTACGCCGCTCGACCGCGCTCGCCGGGCAAACAATCGCATATATGCGGTTTTTAGCGCGAGGATTTGCGTTTCGGAAAAGCCACGCCGCTGAAGCCCGACGCCATTGATCATGCGGATTTCACTTCGCGGACCGCGGGCAGCCACTGCAATCATAAAGGGTGGAACATCCTGTGTGATCCGGGACATCCCGCCTACAAATGCATGCTTGCCGATTGTCACAAAATGGTGAACGCCTGTTCCGCCGCCAAACGTGACCTGGTCTTCGATCTTCACATGCCCCGCCAACTGCACGCTGTTGGCCAACACGCAACGGTCGCCAATGATGCAATCGTGCGCGACGTGTACGCAGGCGAGCAGGTGATTGCCGCTGCCGATCCGCGTGAATCCGCCGCCATTGCCCGTACCCGGGTGGATCGTTACATACTCGCGGAAGACGTTGTCGTCACCGATTTCCAGAAAGGTTTTCTCGCCGGCGAACTTCAAATCCTGCGGGGGCATGCCCACGACTGCGCCGGGGAAAAAGGTGTTGTTGCGACCGATCGTTGTGTAGCCTTCGAGGGTGACCTGGTTGTACAAGCGACAACCATCGCCAAGAACGACGTGCTCGCCGACGACACAGAATGGTCCAATCTCAACGCCTTCGCCGATCTGCGCGCCGTCTGCAATGACGGATGAGGGGTGAATCCGCCGGACGCTGGCTGGTTGAGAAACAGGTCGAAGTTTTTCGCTCATCGGTTCACACTCGATCGCTTTCGGTCATCGCAAACTTAATCATGGCTTCTGCGACGAGTTCCGTCCCCACCGTCGCGTGACACCGCAGATGTCCGCCCCGACCCGTCACACGGATCGACTCAGCCACCAGTACCAACTGATCGCCGGGTTCCACCGCCCGACGAAATTTCACTTTGTCCAGACTCAACAGCACCGCAACCTTGCCCTTATGCTCCAGCTCCTGGGACAGCAAAATGCCGCCTATCTGCGCCATGGCTTCTATGATGAGTACGCCGGGCATGATCGGTTGTCCGGGGTAATGACCCTGGAAAAACGGTTCGTTGATGGTGACGTTTTTGATGCCCACCGCACGTCGCGTTCCGTCGATCTCCAGAATTCGGTCCACGAGCAGAAAAGGATACCGATGGGGCAAAATACGCTTGATCCGATGGATGTCCAGCTCGGGCACCTGGACGAGGCGCCGCTTCGCATCCTCCTTCTCCATCACAACACGGATGGCGCGTACCAGTTCATGGTTCAGTGAATGACCACTTTTACACGCGTGGATCCGCCCCACGACTGGACGGCCTAGCAAACTTAAGTCGCCCACAAGGTCGAGGATTTTGTGCCGTACGCATTCGTTCGGAAAGCGAAGCTTGTTTTCCACCGGTCCATCCGGACCGAACACGACAATATCTGCATAATTCAGGTGCTTACCAAATCCGCTCTCGCGAAGCCGCTGGACTTCTGATTCCAACACAAATGTGCGTGCTGGAGCGATGTCTTTCACGAAGGTGTCCAGATCGATCTTGATCGACAAAATCTGCCGACCGATCGGCGTCTCATTCCCATAATCGAGGTCGTACAACACTTCCAGACAATCCGAGTCAGGGTCGGATGGCGGGAGCGCTACGAGCTCAGCACCCCCGTCGCAGACGCGAATGACTTCAGAGATGGTGTAGACTTCACGCTCGGCGTCCTGCTCGGCGATCCCGGCTTCCTGGATCATGCTCACGAAGGGTAGGCAGCTTCCATCGACGCCCGGAACCTCGTCGCCACTCAGCTCGATGTCCAGATTGTCGATCCGCAGACCCGCGCAGGCAGAAAGGCAGTGTTCGACCGTCTCGATCGTCACAGTGCCATTGCGAAGGGCAGTCCGGCGGGCACGCTTCGAGACGTTGTCCACGCTGGCAGCCACACGGATCGGATCCGGCTGATCGATGCGGACGAATGTGATTCCGGAGTAGGGTAGAGCGGGTCGGAACCGAATGGTGGATTCGACCCCTGTGAACAGTCCGCGACCGCTCACTTCAACCGGCTTGAGTATCGTCCGCTGCGTTTTCAAGCTGGTCCACCCGTCGCACAAGTTCCTTGATCTGCTTCAATAGAGCAGGCAGCTTGGCCACCGCCGCCTGTTCACGCATCCACGTCCGCTGGTCCCGCGCGGGTACACCCCCCACAACAGCACCTGCTGGAATATTCTTCGTCGCGACAGAATGGGCGAGGCAGACCGCACCGCGCCCCACCACCACATGCTCCCGAGCGCCGGAGTACCCCGCGAGCGTGACACCTTCCTCCAGAACTGCACTGCCCGCCATGCTCGTGTGCGCTACCAGGAGGCAGTTCGGACCGACGGACGCATTATGCCCAATTTGCACGAAATTATCAATCTTGGTGCCGCGTCCGACCCGGGTCACCCCCACTTTTGCCCGATCCACGCAGCAAGAGGCTCCTATTTCGACGTCATCCTCAATCTCGACGACCCCGAAGTGTGCAACTTTCACATGCTGCCCGCCATCCTGGAAAAACCCGAATCCATCTCCCCCGATGACCGAATTGGGGTGAATTTCCACCCGGTCCCCGATCCGACATCGTTCCCGGACCACCACGCCATCCCATATCCGACTGTCCGACCCGATCTGCGAATCAGCCCCGATATGCACCCCGTCGTGGAGTACCGTCCCGGATCCTATCGACGCACCCGCCCCCACCACCACAAAACGACCGATCCGAACCCCATCCCCCAGGCGAGCGGACGGATCCACCACCGCCAGCGCATCCACACCCACTTCCGGGGACATGGTGTCTGGAGCAAACATATTGATCAACCGTCCCACCGCGACGCCGATGTTGCGACACACGATGGCTGACATGGGCGTGGAGCCGAAATCTGACGGAACCAGAACCGCTGAGGCAGGGGAGTCGGTCAGGCGATCTGCATACCGTACATCGCTGACCCAGGTCATCGTCCCTTCGCCGGATGCAGCGTAATCGTCCCCCGCCGCATCGATCGGCAAGATGCGCGAAATTCGCACCTTACCATCGCCGCGAAGCTCGCCGCCTACACGATCCGCAATATCGAACAGCGTCCAGGAACGGATATCCGACATGCCTACTGTCCTGAACCCGCACCACCCGCGCCACTGCCAACACCCTGGCCACGCCCTGCTCCGCCCGTTGGCGGCTTTCCTAACTGAAGCTTGGAGGCTCCGCCCTGCTTCTGGTACTGACTATCCAGAGATTCAATGACAGCGTTGGTCAGATTCACTCTCCCATTTGCATAGATCACCGGTCGAAGCAATATCTGCTGGCGAAATGCGATCGAATCCGGCGCGTTCGTATCAAGATCGTTGTATGTCAGCACCAGGTCGATCCCTTCTGACTGCGATATCGCAGCAACCGCCGCTTCCACCTGACGGTAGATCGAGATCAGCCAGGCTTTGTGTTCCTCTTTCAGGACGCGTTCCTGGCGTTCCAGCCACCACTGGAACTGAAACTCGTCCTTTCCCAGCTGCTCCTCGCGCTCGGTGTAATCCGGACTCCCCGGTTTGAACTGCTCGAGCGCTGCCCGCTGCGTATTGAGATCGTCGCGTTTTTTCTGCGCCTGGGCGGTCACATTGTTGCGACGCTCCTCGAACATCTGCTCAAGGTCGTGGACCATGAGATATCGATCAAACACCTGCGCCAGATTCACCACCGCCACGCGAGGGGCAGCTCCGCCCTGCTGCGCCATCGTGGACATTAGCATTCCGGCAGCCAACACATTCAACAAAGACATAACTCCACTCCTTCAAAACTGTTTGCGCTCCGCACGTCAAAAGACACGTCCGACGAAGAAGCTGAACACCTGTTCGTCGTCTTCCTCACCCTTTGTCACCGGGATCGCCAAATCCAATTCGATCGGTAGCGGTCCAAACAAGTCGATCGTCAGGCGTACACCTATCCCGACGGATGCCCGCCACTGGGTCAGGCCAAAATCTTCTTCAACCGTTCCCATATCCGTGAATACTACGCCACGCAACATCTCGGTATACACCGGGAACGAATATTCCAGCGAGGTCGTGAACATAAAATCACCACCGATCGGATCACGATCCAGCAATCCACCTCGCGGGCCGACGCCACGAAACTGGAACCCGCGAATCGACCCCAGACCACCCGCATAAAACTTCTCAAACACCGGCGACGTTCCCAACATGAATCCAGCGTCCGCACGCCAGGACATGATGTGTTTTCGATCCTGCTCGTCGACATCAAGCGTTTTATGCACCGCGTATCCGATGCGCGTTTTCCCAAACGTCCAATCACCCATAAACTGCTCATAACTGATCGACAATCGATCTCCGCTGGATGGAAGGAACCGGCTGTCTGTCCGATCGCGCACCAGCGTCAGCTTCGCACTCGTCATAAGCTGGGAACCCTTCATGTCCCGGACCAGGCGATCGTCGAATATGTCCACATCCCCAATCTTCGCACGCTCTGCCCGGAATGCGATTTCACGGTACCATCCCTTGAACCAGCGCTTCTCGCCCCACCCATCCTTGAGACGCTTCCCGAACGAAACGAGCGACCCGGTCCGAGTCTCCATGAACGCGTTGCGACCGCGCGTGAAATGATACACACCAAGGTCAAACCGCACTGGCTGATCGAACAGGAAGGGTTCTGTAAAATCAACCCGAAACCGATTCAGGAGCGTACCTGGCTGAATCTCCATCCGAAACCGCTGCCCCGCACCACGAAACGCCTTCAGCTTGATGAATTCCGAAAAACTCCTCGGTAAATCCTGATAATTAAAATTCTTCGTATCATACAGGACCGTCCCCACCAGCCCGTTGTTGCTCGTCACGCCAAAACCGAAAATCAGGTCGTTCGAGGCCTCTGCCTCCACGACACTCATCAGGATGTCCCGAGTCCCTGGCTGACTGCCAGCCGGTGTCACCGCCGACCGTTCAAAAATCTGAGTTCCACGAAGACTTTCCTCCGCTTCACGCGTCTTCGACGTGTCGTACACATCTCCCGGGAAAAGATTCAACGCACGCCGCACGACCTTGTCCTGCGTATGCTCATTCCCCCGGACCACAACACGTCCTACCCGGAACATCTCCCCCTCCGAGATCTGCACCGTCAACACAACGTACCCTGGCGACGTTGAAAACACACGAACCGGATTCACCTGCGAAAATATATGTCCCCGCTCACCATAAGCGTTGCGGACACGTTCCAGACCGTTATCCTGATCGGACCGTTTATACAGACCCTCCAAGTCCAGTCCCAGAAGCGACAGGATCTCCTCAGTCGATAGAACTGCATTCCCCACAACATTGATCGCCTCTATGCGATATCGCACCCCCTCAACAATCGTGAAGACCACCTCCAGCGCCCCAACATCCTCACCCGGATCGACACGATAGCTCACACGTGCGTCCAGAAACCCCTCATCGTGATAATAATTCTGCAATGAAACGGCGTCAGACTCCACCAGATCTACGTCGAACGTCCCAGGGCGAATGATCCAGAATGCAGCACGCGAACGAACCTTCTTCTTCAGGTCACGAACACTGATCGAGTCATTCCCCTCGAAGGTCATCTTCGTCACACGAACACGAGGCCCCTCCTCGATCTCATACACCACCTCACCACTCGCCCGACCTGCGTCAAGATCCACCGTCACCACCGCATGACCATAACCCCGGTCGCGATACACAGTTTCAATCCCGCCCCGCCCCTCTCGCACCCGGTAGACATCGAAAGGATCACCCACATCGTAGGGAAGCTGTTCTCGCAACGTGTCGTCACCCAAAGCCCGATTCCCCGTAAATCGGATGGCAGAAACCATAGGCCGTTCACGCAGTGAGAATGTCACCACCAGTCCGTCAGGACCATCCGCCGTCTCCACTGTCGCACTCAAAAACCGCCCAGTCCGCATCAACCGAACAATATCACCGTCCGACACCTCCTGCGAAAACGCAACACCCGGAACCGTACGCACCACGCCACGCAAATACGACTCCGTCGTGCGCTGCAGACCGGTGAACCGAATCTCCGAGACCAGACTCCCCTCCTGCCCCTGTAATACGGGAGAAAGCGTGCATAACACCACAGCAGGCAATAATACTTGCCATGCTCCTATTCCACCCCGCAATCGTGTCCGCATGAGAATGTAACTCAAGGTTAAATCGATGTTCCGAAAGGGTCCGCCTGAATCCAACGCCGCGCCGAGGGAGACGATACCCGTCACCCGAACCCCGGGCAACCCTTGTCTGACTCCATCAACCCTCTGTCTGACTCCATCAACCCTCAAAAAGGTGCACCACCACTCCCCATCCCCTGCGGTTCCGGCGTCATGCTCAAATTGTCGAATCGTGTCAGACGCTTGTTGAATTGAACCTTGATCGAATCCGTCGGACCATTCCGCTGTTTGGCGATAATAATCTCAGCCAACCCCTGAGCTTCAACGTTCTCCGGTTTGTAGTACTCCTCACGGTGAATCAGGAGTACCACGTCCGCATCCTGCTCGATCGCCCCAGATTCACGCAGATCGCTCATCCTCGGACGATTCCCCTCACGACCCTCTGCCTGACGATTCAACTGCGCCGCAGCAATGATCGGAACATTCAACTCACGCCCCAGCGCCTTCAAACCCCGACTGATCGTCGCGATCTCCTGCTGACGACTCTCCGATCCCGGCGTGTGCATCAATTGCAGATAATCCACAAAAACCGCCCGAATCCCCTTCTGACGATACAATCGACGAGCCTTCGCACGAAGCTCCAGAACGCTCATCCCCGGCGTGTCATCCACATACAACGGAGCATCTGCAAGCTCTGCACACACATGCCCAATCTGGTGAATCTCAGATTCATTCAACATCCGCTTGCGAAATTTGTGGGCATCCACGCGACCACGACTGCACAAAATACGCTGTGCAACCTGAGAATTACCCATCTCCATCGAAAAGAACACAACCGGTATCTTCTCGTCAGCCGCCATATGCTCCGCGATCGTCAGCGACAACGCGGTCTTCCCCATCGACGGACGACCCGCCACCACAATAAAATCGCCCGGCTGAAACCCACTCGTCAGATCGTCAAGCTCGGTAAACCCCGTAGGCAACCCACTCAGATACTCACCCTCACGCATCTCAACCTGTGCGTAAATCTTCTCCAATAACCCCTTCAACGGCTCTGCCTGCTTGCTGATACGCTGCTGCGTCACCTCGAAAAACTGCTTCTCAGCCTCATCGATAATATCCGCCGTCGGTTGATTGTCCGCATACGCCAATTCGCCGATCTCACCAGCACACCGGATCACCTCACGCAACAACCCCTTGTCGCGAACGATCCTCGCATACAACTCAGCATTGGCAGCCGAAGGGACGCTCTCAGCCAGCGTCAACAGGTACGCACGACCACCAATCTGATCCAGAAGCTCGCGCATCCGAAGCTGATTTTCAACCGTAATTAAATCAATCTCAATGTTGGAATCGTAAATATCAACCAAGGCTCCGAACAGAAGCGCATGGTCAGGTCGATAAAAGTAACGCCCCTCTTCACGACCCAGAATAGGAAGGATATTGCTGATCGCCTCACGGTCCAGAAGCATCGAACCAAGCAGCGACATTTCCGCGTCGATGTTATGCGGTGGAACCCGCACACGATCAGACGCACTCAATTTCGATGTGCCATCAGGCGGCATTCGTCACACCCGCCCCTCCGTGACCGACCGCCATCGGCCCACATACAAACCCACATGCCGGTGGACCACCCCTTCAGAGGCGGAGGAGCCGATGACCAACACTCCGACGAAACGACACAAGCGCCAAAGCCCAATCCGCTACCGCATCAAACGCACACGATCAACAAAAAAGGACTCTGGTACGCATGGATGCAAGCCTAATAGCGACCGCCGTCATCATCGTCGAACGAATCGTCCTCTTCTTCCTGCTCGGTCTCTTCAACCTTGGCACGCACGACCCAGACCTTCACCTGTGCGGCAATATCAGACGCGAAACGCACATCCACGACGATATTGTCCAACCGGCGAATCGGATCACGAAGCTCAATGCAGGAAGCGTCCAGCTCATGCCCCTCATCGCGAAGTGCCGACGCAACCTCACGCGCACCGACAGATCCGTAGAGCACGCCCTCTTCATTGGCAGCCGCTGCGATCGTCACCTCAACGTCTTTCAACCGCTCAGCACGCTTCTCCATCGCCTCACGCTTGGCACGCAACCGCTCTTCAGCAAGCTTCCGCTCCTCGGAAAGCGCCCGCATATTCGAGTCCGTCGGCTGAGTCGCCAATCCCTGAGGAAGCAGGTAATTTCGACCATAACCAGCTGCCACATTGACAACGTCGCCAACGATACCAAGCTCCGAAACGTCCTTCTTCAACAACAACTTCATCGTTTTATCACCCTAAACACTAAAACATCTGTAGGGCGGGCTTCACCCGCCGCAACGAACTTCACCACGTAGTTGACAATGCACTAAAACGGCACATCACCAGGCGATGGAGCAGATTCATAAGAAGACCCTGAACCCTGAGAAGGTGTACCCTCAGAAGATGCACCCTGAGAAGATGCACCGCCACCGCCCTGCGGACCGGAAAAACCACCACCCTGACCGCCGGAGGCCGGAGCACCACCACTTTGATAAGTCCCGCGATCACCGCCGCCACCAGCACCGCCGCCGCCAGCACCACCACCACCGCCCACAAACTCGAACTTCTCCACCACAACATAGAGCTTGCTGCGTTTCTGGCCTTCCGGACTCGTCCAGGAATCAAAGGCCAGGCGACCCTCAACAAGGATCGGCTTGCCTTTCGAAAAGTACTGATTGATAACCTCTGCCTGCCTCGCCCAGGCAGTACAGTCCACAAACGTGGACTCCTCGCGACGCTCATTCGTCTGACGATCGTTCCATGTTCGATTCACAGCAAGTCCGAACTTGCAAACCGACGCCCCTGAAGGTGTCGACGCAAGCTCCGGATCACGTGTCATGTTGCCCGCCAAAATGACCCGATTGAAATTCGTCACAGTTCCACCCTATCCAACCAAACAACCAATCCAACCCAACAACCAATCCAACCCAACAACCCTGCCAACCCAACAACCGGTCAACCAAACAACCCGGCCAACCCTGCAAAATTGCACGATCCAAACGCCGACAACCATGCAGAACAGGCCGTTGCATGTGCATACCAGAAACCTGCTACTCAGCACCAACTGCTCTACTCTGCACCATCATGCTCTACTCAGCGTCACCAGAGGACGCGCCATCTACTTCCGAAGACGAACCCTCAGCCTCAGCTTCAGCAGGTGCTTCCGCCTCAAGCGTCGCCGTTGCAGAGGACGAAGTGGCAGCCACTTCAGAGGTTTCAGAGGCAGGAGTAGCAGCCGGCTCTGCGGGCTTGTCAGCAGGCGGTGCAGCAGCCTCTGTAGCACGAGCAACATTCGCTGCCCCAGGAGCATCAGCAATCGCCTTCTCCATCATTTCACGCGTCTGATCCTCAGCATTCAGGACCATCACACGCAAAATCGACTCTGAAAGCTGACAGTCACGATCAAAATCCACAAGACGCGTCTCATCTGCCTTAAAATACACCAGGGCATAATAAGCACGCTTGCGATTCTCGATCTCGTACATCAACTTACGTTCGTCCCACTTACCCCAGGTAATGATCTCAGCACCGTTGCGATCAAATACCCGCTTCAATTCGGCCTCAACTGCACCAGACTCCGATGCCATCGTCGGATCGAACAGGAACATCCCTTCATACCGTTTCAAAGGTCAAAACCTCCAACACCACTTATCACCAAACACACCGCAGCATGAATCACACCGCGACATCAAACCCACACCAGTGTCCATACACATGTTGCAATGGGCAATTCGCTCAACTGTACGAATCAACACAAAGCCGATCCGACACCACTAACCCGACAGATCTCCCGCGAACCCGATCCACCTGCACAAAGCAAGCCTGAACAACCTGTCCGCCCGATCCGCCTGTCCGCCCGATCCGCCTGTCCGCCCGATCCGCCTGTCCGCCCGATCCGCCTGTCCGCTTGAACCGCCTGCTCGCCTGAACCGCCTGCTCGCCTGAACCGCCTGCTCGCCTGACTGCCTGAACAACCTGCACGCCGCACACCTAATCCGCCTGCTCGCTGCGTACATTGTAACGGTTCATCGCAGTCGCAGTACCTTCCTTCAACCAGCACTCAACAGCGTCGGCAGCCCGACACACCATCGCATCGGACTCAACGCGCTCACTCGGCGTAAAAGGCGACAGAACATGCGAGACAGCCAGACCGCCTGTTTCGCCAATCCCAAGCCGCAACCGAGCAAAATCGGTCGACCCAACTCGGTCTATCACATTCTGGAGGCCATTCTGACCACCACCAGAACCCTTCATACGAACCCGCAACTGCCCAAGAGGCAACGCGAAGTCGTCCAAAATAACAAGCAAATCCGAAAGTTCCAACCGATAAAACCGACCAGCAGCCAATACCGCGTCGCCGCTACGGTTCATAAACGTCGTCGGCTTCAACAAAACAACCCGCTGATCGCAGATCAATCCATCGCCAAACCACGCGTGGAACTTCTCCTTACAAAGGTCCAGAGACCACCGACGAGCCAACTCATCCACCGTCGCAAATCCAACGTTGTGACGCGTACCATCGTAACGCGCACCCGGATTCCCAAGCCCGACAATAAGCTTCATCGAAGACGAAGATTCACTCACGAACAAGCTCGACTATCCACGCAGCGCAGGTCCAAACCGCCGCTCAAACGCCCAAACATCAGCAGGCAGACACATCCCAGCAAGCCAGAACACCCGCACACCGGAAAATCAGCACGCCCGAACATCAGCGAACCAGCACACCAGCACATCCACGCACCCTACTTGGAATCGCCGGAATCATCACCTTGGTCTTCCGGACGACCACCAATACGCTCCGGCTCGGTTGAGGATGGCTCATCACCCTCCTCAGTCGCCGTAGCACTCTTCGTCGCAAGCAGATTCACAGCAGCGATCTTGACATCAGGATCCGTATTCAACGCAACACCAGCAGGAAGCTCAAGATCACCGGCGGTCAATGCATCGCCAACACCAAGATCCGCAACGCTCGGATGAAGTGTCTGCGGAATTCCTGAAGCAAGACACTCAATCTCAATATGGTCCAGAATATGGTCCAGAATCCCGCCGTCAGCGATCCCCTTCGGAGTACCCCGAAGCTCAATACTCACATTCACCGTGATCCGTTCGTTCAGATCAACACGCGTCAGGTCAATATGCACAGGATCCTTCTGAAGATGATCGTACTGAACATCCTTAATCAGATAATCACCAGCCTGGCCGCCAAAATCGACCTTGAGCAGACGAACACCGTCTCTCAAGTGAAGCTTGAATTCGTGGGCCGACAACTGGAACGCTTCCGGCGTCTCGCCATGACCATAAATGATCCCAGGCAATAGACCCTGCTCGCGAATGAGTCGCGAAACACGCGTACCCACCTCGGTACGACGATCCGCTTTGATTGTTGGTATTTCCATGGTGTCCGATAACTCCTCAATTCCAAACGCAGCATCTAAGTCTTTATTACATCAATATTTACAGTCAACAACCCCGACGGGCCGCCAAACAAATCACATGTCCGCCAATCCAATCCCCGGAGACCCGTCAACCGATCCCTCGGAACAGCGCGCTAATCGACTCATGCTCATGAATACGCCGAATCGCCTCGCCAATCAGATTGGACACAGACAATACCGTCAAATTGTCCAAAACGCCAACCGTATTCTCACCAACGGGTGTCGTATCTGTCACAACCAGGCCATCGATCCCGGAATCCTTCAACCGATCGATGGCAGGACCGGCGAAAATCGCGTGCGTCGCTCCCAGAAGCACCTTCTCCGCACCATGCTCACGAACCAGCTTGGCAGCCGCTGTAGCAGTACCCGCGGTCGTGATCATATCATCAACGATAAGCACAGTCTTGCCCTTCACCTCACCAATGATGTTCACGGCAGTGATGGTGTCGCTCGATGTCCGACGCTTGTCAATGATGGCCAAATCGCCACCAAGCTGTGATGTAAATTTGTTCGCAGTCTTGATATTCCCGACATCAGGCGACAAAAGCGTGATATTTTCCAGATTCAGCGACTTAAAATACTCCCCAAGCACCGGAGCAGCCGTAAGATGATCCACTGGAATGTCGAAAAAACCCTGAATCTGGTCCGCGTGCAGATCCATCGTCAGAACACGATCCACACCAGCCGTCGCGAGCATATTCGCCACAAGCTTGGCTGTGATCGGGGTCCGACCCTCAGATTTACGGTCCTGCCGGGCGTACCCGAAATATGGAATAACCACCGTAATCCGGTCCGCACTCGCCCGACGAAGCGAATCGATAAAAATCAACAATTCCATTAAATTATCGTTGACCGGCGGGCAGGTGGACTGGATGACGAAGCAATCCTTGCCGCGAACGTCATCCTCGACCTTGATAATCGTCTCACCGTCCGGAAATCGCTCTACAACCGCACCAGCCAGCTCCAGGTCGAGCGATTCGCATATTTTTCGCACCAGACTCGGATGACTTGACCCGCCGAACACACGCATGTGACGGAGATCGCTGTTCGCACGTTTGTGATTCCCAAGCGACATGACTGTTTTGCTCCTGCCTTCGCGTCCCATACTACCTGCTATCATGGCATTACCTCGCCGACCGCAACACCTCGCAGCCAGCAACACCTCGCCGACCTGTCGCCGCTATACCCTGCCGGCCGATTCCAGCACCGTCATGGATCCAATCACGACACCTTCACCAACCTCACATCCGCGTTTGAGAACGCAAAACGGCTCGATCACAGCATCGCGACCGATCGAACAGCCAGCCTCAATCCATGTGCTACCGGGGTCCACAATCGTGACGCCCCCATCCATCCAGCCCCGCTGTATCCGGTCCTGCATGATCCCACCGACCATGGCCAGGTCTTCTCGGGAATTCACCCCAACCGCGTCCTCCTGCGGCACAATCGCCTCTGCCTCAGCACCCTGACCGCGATCGAGCATTATTTTCACAGTATCCGTGATATACAACTCACCCTTTACATTGTCCGGCTTCACTTCATTCAGCGATTCGAACAGCAAACGGCTGTCATAGCAGTAGTAGCTGATATTGACCTCACAATTATCACGCTGCTCCTCGGTGCAATCGAGATGTTCCACGATTCCGAGCAGATTTCCCTCATCATCCCGATCGATCCGTCCATATCCGGTTGGATCATGGAAAACACTCGATGCGACCGTCACGCCCCTGCCTTCACTCCCCTCAGCACCTTCTTTGTGCGTCTGCAAAAGCGCCGTCACCGTCTCATCGCGGATGAGGGGCATATCGCCTGCGACCACCAATACCGGACCGTCATAATCTGCCATGGCTTCGCGGCAGACCATGACCGCGTGCCCGCTGCCCTTCTGCTCCGCCTGTTCTACGAACGTGATGCCCGGAATCTATGAAAAAGCCGCAATGACCGCGTCTTTTTCATGCCCTACGACCATCACAATCCGATCAACGCCAGCCCCCAGACACGCTTCGACGACATGCATCGCCATTGGCTTGCCGCAGACCTCGTGAAGCACCTTCGGACGCGAACTCTTCATCCGCGTACTCTTGCCAGCCGCCAATATGATCGCCGCAGCACCCATGTCGCTCTTTCCGGACAATACGCACTTTGTGCGTACTGCTCAACTTATCGAGAAACCTACCCGGCCAGGACTTGAACCTGGAATACCAGGATCAAAACCTGGTGTGTTGCCAATTACACCACCGGGCAATCGAGAATCACGCACCCAGAAGGGGTCCATGTCATAGCCCACCAAATCTGAAGACTGCCAACACCTAAATTGGTCAATACTTCAAGGAAATTCGGACGAAAAATGCCCGCGCAAAGCGACCACACCGCCAGAATCGCCCGTACAGTAACGACTTACCCACCCGGCTGCAACGGGGCGTCATAATCTTTGATCCCAGGTGGAGCGGAACGGCGCGTGTGGCGTGAAATTACACATTCTGGGCGAATGAGGCGGGTTAGGACGGAGGGTTCTGATTCAATGTGGCAGACCGGGCAAAATTGCTTCTGTAGCGCAGGTGTCGATCTAAATCCCAATCCATGGTATACACCCTCCACGACTTGTGCCCGGATCGGATCCTGATCGGGGCGCGGGCATCAATATCACTGACGGAGGAGTGCCCGAGTGGCCGAAGGGACCGGTTTTGAAAACCGGCGTGCGGGTAACCGTACCGGGGGTTCGAATCCCTCCTCCTCCGATTTGCTTCATCGGATCGTCAGATTCCGCCACCCACCACGTCTACTTCATCGCCCCCGACATCACTTCGCCACACCCGACATCGCACCGTGGTATTCCAGCAGACACCATGGTGTTCCAGCAGACACCATGGTGTTCCAGTAAGGCGTAGTATTCATGCGGTATGCACGTCCTGCGGTGTGCCCGTCCTGCGGCATGCACGTTCATGGATGGTACCGCTGCCTAATGATGCGACCGCACGCGCCGGTCATAAAACACGTGCGGCCGCTATCGTCAGGAGCAGTTGCATGTCAGCCTTAGACATGCAAGGGGAAGCGCCCCGACAAACAAACCCGAACCGATATTTCGCCAATATCGATATACATCGTCCGTCGCTTTGTATTCTTACGGTGCAGCATGCCCAATACAATCAATACATATCAATTGACGACAATTGGATGCGAACCGCGCAATAAATTTTAGAAAAAACCGGAAATGGGTCACTGTGTATGGTGACCGCCTCGCTTTGAAGTGACAGACTCGCTTTGAAGTGACGGATCAGATGATCGGCGGGTCGATCTGCTTTACACAGAACCATTCACGCAAATCATGCGGTCATCGGCTCCCCCATGTCTGAAGACATGGGGGAGCGACTTTTACCAGAAACACCAACAAGCGCAGCAACGCCCGCCGGCATTCCCTCCAGCCGGACACCCTGTCCTACCCCGTCAGAAACGACTGGCGTTACCCCATCAGCATTGAGAGTGCCTGCTGATACTTTGCGGCAGTATTTTCGACGATCTCCGGCGGAAGTTCCGGAGCTGGCGGGGTCTTGTCCCATCGCCCTGCTTTCACCAGTGTCGTCAGATAGTTTCGTACATACTGCTTATCAAAACTTTCCTGGTCCCTGCCCGCTTCGTACTTATCTACCGGCCAGAACCGGGACGAATCCGGCGTGAGGACTTCGTCGATCAGGATCAATTCGTCCCGCAACTGTCCCCATTCAAACTTCGTATCTGCGATGATGATCCCCCGGCTTCGAGCATACTCTGCTGCCCGGCGATAAATATCCAGACTCCGGTCGCGAAGGGTCTCCATCACATCACGTCCTACGACGTCGCAGGCTTGGTCGAAGGATATATTCTCGTCATGCCCCACATCTTCCTTGGTCGAAGGCGTGAAAATCGGTTCTGGAAGCTGCTGACATTCCTGCATCCCTGCTGGCAGTTCGATCCCGCAGACCTTGCCCGTCCGACAGTAATCCTTCCACCCCGAACCCGCGAGGTATCCACGGACCACGCATTCGATCGGTACCACTTTGGTCTTGAGGCAGCGCATGGTCCGCCCTCGGAGCTGCGCATGCGCACCGTGCAGTTTCCCCTCGAGGCCCGCCGGAACCACACCCCCGATGATCTCGATCAAATGGTTCGTGACCGAATCTCCTAACCAATCGAACCAGAACTCCGAGATGCGGGTCAGCATCTGCCCTTTTTGCGGGATCGGCGTGGGCAGGACGACGTCATACGCACTGATTCGATCGGTTGCGACCAGGAGCAACTCGTCACCAAGATCATATATATCCCGCACCTTCCCACGTCGAACATCCAGCCCGGGGATCTGCGATTCTACCACCACTGAAGTATCACCAGCCATCATCTATCTCATCCAAAGGGTAGGTCGGGGCAATGTTTCCCGACGGATTCACATACACAATCACCACCAACGCGTCCATCCTAATCTCCCGATCCCGATTCGACCAGCCCGTGTCCGAATCACCCCGTCCCAGGTGGCCGGTCCGTCATTTCCTCGACTTTCTCCGCCAGAACCGAATACAATCGTCACAACCGGGGTTGACGATATGGCTGGCAGAATCGTTGCTGGACAGAGGGCGTTACAGGAGGTGGTGAACCGTTCATGGCAGGCAGCAAGGCAACATTTGTCCTCGATGTCTTACCGGTGACCAGGGATCGCTGGAGCGATGTGGAGAAGCTGTTCGGACCGCGTGGTGCGTGTGGCGGATGCTGGTGCATGACGTGGCGGGTGTCTGCGAAAGAGTTTGAGACGAACAAAGCGTTTGAGAATGGCAAGGGCGAGGGGAATCGCCGGGCGATGCGGCGGATCGTCAAACGCGATGAGATTCCGGGCCTGATCGGATATGTGGAGGGTAGGCCGATCGCGTGGGTGTCGCTCGCACCTCGAAAGGTCTTCACGCGTCTTGAGAAATCCCGCGTGCTCGCACCCGTGGACGACAAGGATGTCTGGTCGATTTCCTGCCTGTTCGTGACGCGACCCTATCGCCGGATGGGCGTTTCCGTGCGTATGTTGAAGGCAGCCGCCAGATACGCCGCCACACGCGGTGTACGGATCGTCGAGGGCTACCCATTCATCCCCTACACAGAGAAGATACCGGACGCCTTCGCATGGTGCGGGTTGCACAGTGCGTTCGAGCAGGCAGGGTTTAAGGAGGTGTGTCGGCGATCCAAAACCAGACCTGTCATGCGAAAAACGCTCCGCAAACCGCAAATTCGCAAATCAAAGTGATTTTATGTCTGACGAGAAAAGCCGATTCGATTGAACCACTCAGTTCGTTTGGCTATCATTGCGGGCTGGACATTCGATCGTCGCGTAAACATCCGATAAGCCCATAGGGATTGTGATAAATGACACATAAAACAACAGCTATCTTCGCCATAATACTGAGCTTTGTGCTGACGGATCAAGGGATTTCAGAGGAACCTGGAACACCTGTGAATGCACCCGTCGCCCTGAGCGTGCGAATCACCGAGCACCTGAGCATGCGAATCACGGAACATAAGAGCGACACAATCGCGGGGGTACTCACACGCGGGCAGTCGCGGATCAGCTTTTCGAGTCGGCGGATGTCGCCCACGCTCATAGTGGTCCACGTTCAGATCGACGACGTCGTCCTCGATGCGACGATCGATCCCTTGCAGAAGACAGCCATCATCGACGGGCAGGACCGTGCGTTGTCCATCGATCAGATCAGGGCCATGCAAGCGGTTGGCAATGACCTTGAGCAATATCTCGCCCCGGATCGTCGCGTACCCCTGGAGCACGAGGACATGCTCTACCGTGTGCTGTCCTTCTACACGATGGTCCCTCCCGGTACTCCGCTGAAACGGCTTGAAATCTCAAGCGTCGAGCGTACCAGCTTCGCAGTCGATGCTGCCGATGCCGTCGGCGGGATATGCGGAGATGGACCGGAGGAGCTTTCCAATTGCAACAGCATCTTCAGCTGCCTTGACGACAATGGGGATGGAATCAGTTACCTGGATGCCGCATGCGACTGCGCTTTCTACCACGTCTGGCATGACTCGCTGGGACACTGTTTCTGTAGAGAAACCCATGGCGGAGGGTGCGATCTGGATTCGGGCTGCCTCGGACGCGGCGGTGCTGGCTGCGACGGGGGTCTGATTTTCGGGCTTGACTGCAATTTATCCGGAACCAACGGAGCGGGTACTTATACCATCGATTTTCTGGAGCATGACCGGTGCTGCCAACTGCACGATGACGAAGGTGTCTGCGACAACGTCGCGTGCGCAGATGAGGCATTCGACGCTGCCGATGATTGCCTGTTCGGGGTTCCAAACTGCGATGGTTGCCAAGCCTGTCCGCCGGGTGGTTGCATCGATGGAGACGCAGACAACGACGGTGACGTCGATCTGGATGATTTTAGTGTCTTCGTAACCTGTATGGAAGCTTCCGAATCCGCAAGTGGACCCTCGGAATGCACCGTGTTCGATTTCGACGAGGACGGCGACGTAGACCTGGCCGACTTCGCCAGATTCCAGACATTCTTCACTGGATGACATCCCCTGCCCGAGGGGTGTTGGCAGAATGCTTATTGCTCTAATATGTGCCCCGAGCTTTACAGAACCACCACAACGCCCCAATGCGGGTTGCTAGGAATATTGTTATGACATCACGAGAGATACGGCAGACATTTCTGGACTTTTTCAAGGAGCGTGGGCACGAAATCGAAAAAGCCCCCTCCTCGCCCGTCGTCCCGCACGACGACCCGACGCTCATGTTCGCAAACGCCGGCATGAACCAGTTCAAGGACGTCTTCCTCGGGACCGGGTCTCGCAGCTACACGCGGGCAGCCAATACGCAAAAATGCATCCGGGCGGGCGGCAAACACAACGACCTCGACGACGTCGGCAAGGACACTTACCACCAGACCTACTTCGAGATGCTCGGGAACTGGTCATTTGGAGATTACTTCAAGGAAGACGCGATCCGCTGGGCATGGGAGCTGCTGACGAAGGTGTATGGCATCGAAAAGGAACGCCTGCACGCGACCTATTTCGAGGGCGACGCAGGCGACAATCTCGATGCCGACGAAGAAGCAGCACGACTCTGGGGCGAAGTCACCGATATCGACCCGTCGCACATCCACCCCGGCAACAAGAAGGACAATTTCTGGGAGATGGGCGAGAGCGGACCGTGCGGACCCTGCAGTGAAATACACATCGACCTCACGCCCGATATGACAGGCCACGACCTCGTCAACGCCGGACACCCTAAGGTGATCGAAATCTGGAACCTAGTGTTTATTCAGTACAATCGCGGTGGGGACGGGGTGCTCTCGCCATTACCGGCGCAGCATGTTGATACGGGGATGGGGTTTGAGCGGCTGTGTGCGGTGCTGGCGGGCAGTTGCAGCAATTACGATACCGACGTCTTCTCGCCAATTTTCGACGCAATCCAGAAGCGATGCTCCGCCCCGGACTACAAATTCACACAACCCGAACTGGTGGACGGGAAGCTATCCGCCAAAATGGGTCCCGACACCGACCCACAGGTGATGATCGACATGACCTACCGCGTGGTGGCTGACCATGTGCGATGCCTCGTCTTCGCCCTGACCGACGGTGCAATCCCATCCAATGAAGGTCGCGGGTATGTCCTCCGGCGAATCCTCCGACGGGCGGTCCGATATGGTCGCCAATATTTCAACATGCAGGATCCGTTTCTCTGCGATCTTGTCATGCCCGTGGTCGAGCAGTTGAAAGACGTCTTCCCCGAACTCAGCAAACGCCCCGAGCACGTCATCGAACTCATCCGCGACGAGGAAGCATCGTTCGGCAAAACGCTCACACGCGGGATCCAACTCTTCAACGAGGCAGCCGAATACGCCGAAACCCACCACCACAGTCGCATCAGCGGCGACGATGCCTTCAAGCTTCACGACACCTACGGATTCCCGATCGATTTAACAGAACTAATGGCAGAAGAACGCGGGATGACAGTAGATTTCGCCGAGTATCAACGCCTCATGGAGGCTGCCCGCGAAAAAGCACGCAGTACACGAAAACTATTTTTTGAAGACGACACTACTTCCGCGAGGTTACACCCAGGTGTGCGCAGAGATACGAATGTCGTGTGTCATGAGAAACGAGAAGAATCCAACACTATGATAGTGTCTATCCGGAAGGGAGAACGAGCAGAGCAAAGCTCCCACATTATCGAGGAAAATCATAGCGGATGGATCATTCTTAGAGACACTCCATTTTATGCTGAGAAGGGTGGGCAAGTTGGAGATAGAGGCAGAATCACTTGCGATGGTTCTATATTCATAGTTGATGACACGATCGAGTTCCAAGGTCTTGTGTTACATCATGGAAAATGCATAAAGGGCGAGTTCTTCATCAATGACGCATCCTTGGAAGATCCGGAAGAAGATATTGGGCGGTATCATAAGATTGCGTGTGCGTCAGTCGATCCCGTCTATCGTGATCCGACAGAGAAGAACCACACCGCGACACATTTGTTGAACTGGGCGCTGCGAGAGACGCTCGGCGAGTATGTACAGCAGAAAGGATCGCTGGTCGATCCAGACAAAACCCGGTTCGACTTCTCGCACAACGCGCCGGTCAAACCCGAGGAACTCGCCCGAATCGAATCCATGGTCAATGAGCAGATTCGCACGGGGCTACAAGTTTACACAGAAGAAGTGGACCAGAAGAACGCTCTGGAGATCAACACCCTGCGGGCAGTCTTCGGCGAAAAATATCCCGACGTCGTTCGCGTCGTATCGATCGGTCAGCCAGTGACCGATTTACTCGCCAACCCCAAAAACCCCGAATGGATGAAATACTCCGTGGAATTCTGCGGAGGAACGCACCTGCAAAACACATCCGAAGCAGAGGATTTCGTCATCGTAGCCGAGGAAGCAGTGGCCAAGGGCGTCCGGCGTCTCGTCGGCGTAACGGGTGAGGCAGCGAAAAATGCTCGGCAGAGGGGTGCTGCGTTGCTCGACCGTGCCAAAGCAATGGCCAAGGCGCCAACCGAGGATTTACCGGCAGCTTTGACGACCCTTCAGCAAGATACGATCGAGTCCGAGATACCCGTTGCAGTGACGCTGGAGCTTCGTGACCTGATCGCGAACCTGCAAAAAGAGGCGAAACGACTCAGCAAAGAGCAGGCGTCAGCCTCAGCAGGCGACGTCATGTCCCGCGTCGCGGAGTTGTTCGCAAGCGCTGAAAATATCAGTGACGTAACACTCGTGATCGGCAACGTCCCAACCGCAAACGCAGACGCCCTGCGCGGAGCCATCGACTGGGTGCGTCAGAAAACCGAGGCTTCGGTCGTACTGCTCGGGTGTCATGCAGAAGGCAAAGTGACACTGATCGCCGGCGTATCGAAGACCGTCGTGGGTCGCGGCGTGAAAGCTGGCGACATCATCAGGGAAATCGCACCGATCGTCGGCGGCAAGGGTGGCGGTCGCCCGGACATGGCCCAAGGCGGCGGCAATCAACCGGAGAACATCCCCAAGGCGCTCGAACGCGGAAAAACGTGGTTGACCGAAAAACTGGGATAGCGTGACCCATGGTAAATGGTGCCTTAACCGAGCCGTGACCGCGAGGGAGCGGACACCAGAGAAACCGCTCCCTCACGGTCACGGCTCGGATAACAACAGCGATGATCCCTGCGAGCACAGCACCCGGTTAATTGTTGGGGCGGGGAAAATTGATGACATCGTCATTGTCCAGCCGAACAGCGATAGGACCAGTCGCCGTGTCGCGAACGATCTGGAACTGATCGAGCGTCTTGACGCGCGTACCATTGATGGACGTAACCAGCTGAAGCCGCTCAAGACCGCGCTTGGCTGCGTCAGAACCAGGCCGCACATCGACCACGAGCAATCCCGCGTCGTCCGGGCTGATGTTCGCAAGCCTGAGCAGAGCAGGCGGAATTTCTCCAAAAGCAGCCCCACGCCAGTTATAGACGGCAGGTATCGCGATACCCTCGATGTCCATCATGGCACGCGTATCAGGTCGTTCCGCCAGAATCACAGACGTCGTCCGCTCGCGGCGACCACGAACATATCGTGCGCTCACAAGCGATCCAACGGGGGTCGAACCAATCACGCGGATGAGGTGATCCTGATTTTCGATGGGTGTACCGTCAAATTCGATGAGTACATCGTCGGCCCGAAGCTGGGCACGCCGGGCTGGTCCCCGTTCTTCAACATTGTCGATTCTTGCTCCACGAACCTTCTTGCCCCGGACAGTGTACATGGCAGACGCTGCACCGTCTTCGACAGTGAGGAGTTTCACGCCAAGGTATCCGTACAATACCTCATCGCCAGCCTCAAGCGATGCAACGATCTTACGCGTCCGATCACTGATCGGGATAGCAAACCCAAGCCCCTCACTCACGCCGGATTCCGTTTCGATGGCGGTCACAACCCCGATCATATCGCCGTCGATGTTGAACAATGCACCACCGCTGTTGCCGGGATTGATGGTGGCCGACGTCTCGATCAGATTCCCATAATATCTCGAGTCGCCGTTAGGATTAAGCTGCTCCGTAAGATTTCGACCCATCGCACTGATATTTCCGACCGTGAACGAGGGCGTATTGTCGCTAAGCCGTGAGAGTCCAAACGGATGCCCAACCGCAAACGCCCAATGACCGATACGAACGTCTGAAAGATTGCAAAACGTCGCAGCCCTCAGATTGTCAGCCTCAATTTTCAGCACCGCAAGGTCGCTACGCTTATCCTCCTGGATCACGACAGCATCATATTCCGCACCATTGTGCAGGATGACCTTGATGCTCGGAGCACCCTCGATCACATGGTAATTGGTCAGGATATAACCGTTGGACCGAAAAATGGTTCCGGAACCGTTGCTCAGCGGCAACAGAACACGACGCCCGCCATAGGTCCGGATAGCCACCGTGCTGGGGAGTACCTTCTCAACCACATCGACAATGCTGTCCTGCAGTGTCTTGAGATCACTCATGGACAGGCGATCATAGGTGCGTCGGCTGTGGCGTTGAGCCTGGGCAGCAGGTGCGACAATCACCGCAACGAGCAGAACCGCCAGCCAACCCCTGCGAGCAATCCCATCCCTGCAGGCAGCCCAATCTTTGCGGGCAGCATTGTTGATATGCGTCATAATTTTCTCGCTCCACGCCTGCCTGATTTGATTCCGACCCGGATTCCGCCAGACTTGATCCCGACCCGGATCCCGCCAGATTTGATCCCGGCCCGGACTCCGACCCGGATTCCGATGATAGCCTCCGAAATCCATCCCGAAGATTATACCCCGGAAATACGGGGAAGCGAAATGAAAAGTTTGTCGGACGTTGGGTGTTTCGCGTGTAAAGTTGTATACAATGGGTGATTCTTGTCCCATGGGGATCGATTTTATGGGGATTGACGGTCGAATTGGCAGTATCACGGCGGACGATGGAAGGGTTGGGCATTATCGGATGGATGAATCGGTTCTGGAGAAATTGCAGTTTGGACGCGTTCGGACGCTGCTGGGGGACCGTTGCGGCAGCAGCCTGGGACGCGAATTGTGCGCCCGGATCGCACCCGCAACGTCCATCACGCAGGTCGAACGATGGTTGGCGCAGGTCCGGGAATTGCAAGAAGTTGTCGAGGAAATCGGCCTGCCACCCCTCGGCGGCGTCAAGGATATTCGCAAGATTATCGGCGGGTCAGCCTCACCAGCAGGTCTCGAAGCGGACGCCATGGTCGACGTGGCCGATACGCTGGCTGCGACGGGATATCTCTGCACATGGGGTGAAAAACTTCCAGAAAACGCGCCGACGATACACGGATTGCTCAATCGGGTGGAAAATTTTACACCCGTCGCAGAGCGGATTCGCGAAATCATCGACGAGCGGGGCGAGGTGCGGGACGAAGCCAGCCGGAAGCTGGCGAACATCCGTGCAACGATCGCCCGCGCGAAATCGCAGATCGGCGTGGTCTTCGATCGGTTGCTGCGGCAATCCTCCGTCACAAAATGCCTGCAATATTCGGGCGTGACATTCCACAACGACCGAAAGGTCCTCCCGCTCAAGGCTGAGCATCGGGGACGGGTGCAGGGGATCGTCCATCGCAGCTCGGATTCGGGGGCAACACTCTTCGTGGAACCGGCTGAGGTGGTCGAGTTGAACAATACAATAGTGAAGCTGGGGCTGGATGCGCACAAGGAGATTACGCGCATCCTGCTCGAACTTTCGCGGATCGTCCATGCCAACGAGGTGGAGATTCTAAAGGCGTTGAACGCCATCGCAGTATTGGACCTGCTCTCGGCGAAAATTCGATATGCCAAGGAATTCCGCGCGATCGTCCCGGAGGTCAGCGAATCGGGTGTATTGGATTTGCGTGAGGCGCGTCACCCACTGCTCGCGGAGATGTTCGCAAAGGAAGCGAAGGAAGCTGAGGAAGCTCTGAAAGCAGCGAAACCCGGGAAAAATGGGAAGGATCTCGCGTGTCGGGAGGTCGTTCCAATCGATATGCGGCTGGGGGATGATTTCGACATTCTCGTGATTACGGGTCCGAATACGGGCGGCAAGACGGTCGCACTCAAGACGGTGGGGTTGCTGGTGCTGATGGCGCAGGCGGGTATCCCGATTCCGGTTTCGGAGGGGTCCATGGTCCCGGTATATCGCAAGGTATTCGTGGACATCGGCGACGAACAGAGCATCGAGCAATCACTGAGCACGTTCAGTTCGCACCTTTCAAATGTGCTGAATATCCTGCAGCGATCGGGGAAGGGCTCGCTGGTTCTGATCGACGAAATGGGGTCTGGAACGGACCCGGATGAGGGGGCAGCCATCGGTCGCGCGGTCCTGGGCGAGCTGCGGCGACTCGGGGCGCACGCCCTGATGACAACGCATCTATCCGCCATGAAAGCAGCTGCCTTCACGGTGGATCGCGTGGACAATGCCTGCGTCGAGTTCGACGTAGAAACGCTAGAACCGCTGTACCGCGTGCGAATCGGAGAACCGGGCAACAGCAATGCCCTCATTATCGCAGCTAGACTGGGCATGTCGAAATCGCTGATCCACGAGGCGAAACAGCATCTGGACGGTCGATCTCAGGCGTTAAAAAAAGCGATCGCCGGAACGCTATCCTCACGACGCAAAGCCGAGGAAGCACGCACAGCAGCCCACAAAGCACAGATGGATGCGGATCGGCAGAAAATCGAGATGGAGCGTCAGTCAGCCGCCCTCGACGAAGCACGAAAGACCCACGAGCGATGGGTCAAATGGGTGAATCAGCTCGACGCGGGCGACGAGGTATTTGTGCAGTCGTTCGACCGCGTCGGCAAGGTCGTGCGAATGCTCTTCAGCAAGCAGTCAGCACTGGTCGCAACCGGAATGATGGAGTTGGAAGTCAGATTAAACGACCTCGCCCCTCCGGAAATGGCAGACGAATAACACATCGAACACATGTGCAATGAAAAGGGACGCACCAGCGAAACAAAAAAACGGACACGCCAGCAACCATCGGCTGACGCGTCCGGATGGGTCTCGTCAAAATATCCCGATCAACATGTCAGACAACGATCAGGACTCAGGCTGCACGGGAGTAGCAGCCGCTGGGGCAGCGTTCATATTGGCACCCATCCCGTTCATTATCATATCTTTCACGGCAACGATGACCTCGATCGGAATGTAGACATCCGCATGACTGCCGGCAGTACCCGCCGGACCACTTTCAACCGCGATCGGTGACTTGAGGTCGGGCATCTGAAGGAGCATTGGCTGTTCGTCTTTCGGAATGATCCTTCCGAGCAGGTTGACCAGTCGATCGACAGCCAAATACATCTCACTATTGAGTTCCCGGTCGGGAATCCTGGCGACGGACTGAATGCCATCTGTATCGCCCAGCGGCGATTTGCCCATTCTGGCATGTTCCACTCCGAGGGCAAACCGTGCCTTCCCACCCCCGAGCGTAATCAAAACATGCGTATCATCGACAGCTCCGAATCGGATCGTGATTCCGTCAGGTCCGAGTACCGTTTTGAGAATCTTTTTCGCGCCTTCGTCTGCGTTCTCCGGAAGCGTGATCGTCAGATGATGCACCTTGGTCGAGCCAATGGTTTCGGCATCCCGCTTGAATGCAAGGGCATTGACCAGTTCCGCAACATTCTCATTGTCCTTAAAATATTCCTTGATGCTTTTGACAATCTCACCAAAATCGTCCGCGACAGAGTCCGCGTCACGCTCAACCGTGAATACCGTCAACATGCCCACCATCCCCTGTTCAGCCGGCGGGGGCAGCACTGAAACACTCGTGGCCACCGCCCGTGCGTTGCGAACCAGAGAGTGGATCGGCTTGCTGAGGTCATCGAGAACGGTACGCTGTTCTCCCTTTTCGGCATGCCCCAGCGTAACGGTGTTGATGATCAACTTGTCGAGCATGGTGATGGCCTGCTCCGCCTGCTCCTTATTCGAGATCTGACCGGCAGCAAGGATGTAATCGTCCGCAGGAAGACCCTTCAAAAGCGACTCACCTGTGGACGGTGCGGATTGAAACGCAGAAGCTATCTGCGTACCGGGCATCCCATCCGCATACAGGCCGATGTTCAGCCCTTCCGTCTCGAAGCGGAAACCGACTTGTATGTTCTTGAACTGCTTGAGCGTTTCCAGATCCATCTGACCACCGCTCATTACCTGCAGCATCTGGATCATTCCGGACTGCTGCAACTCCTCGCTACTCAGAAAGGCGCCAAAGTTCATCCAGAGACTGACGTCGTCTACAGAAAGCTTCCCGGCCTGATGATCGTTGAACTGGATCCGCAGCGATTTACCAGGCTGTAGCATTCGCTTCACAATCTCCTGGTTCTCAGCAATCAACGCAAACCTGCCATAAGCAGCCACATAGCTCGGCCTGTTCATCAGACTGATTTTTGAAATCCCATCGCCCACTGCTTCAGGCGACAACGGAGCAAGCATCGCGTCGTAGTCGGTCGTGGGAATAAGCAGCGCAAGAGCGCTGCCAACTTCAGTCAAGTTCCGCGAAGGCAGATACACAATCGCGATCCCGCCATTGTCATCAAACCCGGTAAAGAACCCCAGCGCACCCTTAAGCATCCCCAGCGGCGGCGTCATGGGAAACGGGAGGTTCAACCGCTGTGCGAACTTCTGAATATTCGCATCTATCCTGGCTGCATTCGGTATACATATCGCCGCCCACGCATCAGCCGGAATGGCTGACAGCAAATCCAGGGGTGCCTTTTTCTGCGGAACTGAAAGATCCTGCGCCTGCACGACACCAGCCACGACAACCAACAACCCGAGCGCGAGTCCGGACCAGGGGTGACGATTCATTGCCTTCTCCTCTATCAGTTTTTGTATGCCATCAATATCGTATGCTGCCGTAATCGCCAGATGCAGCACGGACAACATGGGTGTAGATTCAACCAGGTCCTACCTGGGGCGACCGGGTGACTCTAGTATCGTTTTCGCTTCGTTGTGTCAAAAAAAGATGAACATGAGCGATTGCTACATGAAATTACGAAATCTGACGTATGAACCAGGCAACATCAAACGCGGAATACCCCATAGATCAGGTGATCGTGAGCTTATCATCAGCCAGATGACAGGCGACGCTGTGACGCTCGGAAAGACCGTCCCTGGTGATAAGATCAGGATATGAGATCGAGCATTCGGGCTTGGCGAAGGGACATCGCGGGTGAAACGCACACCCCGTCGGCGGATCAATCGGGCTGGGAACTTCACCGGTTAATATCCGCTTGCCACCACGTCTGGACGGGTCAGGAACAGGGGCAGACTGAAGCAATGCCTGCGTGTACGGATGTCGCGGATTGGCAAACAGCTCATCCGTCGGAGCGCTTTCAACGATCCTCCCAAGATACATCACCGACACCGTATCGCAGAAATGACGCACGACAGCCAGGTCGTGGGCGATAAACAGGTAACTGAGTCCAAGCTCCTCCCGCAAATCACTCAGCAGGTTGAGAATCTGCGATTGAATCGAAACGTCCAGCGCACTGACCGGCTCGTCGCAGACGATGAACTTCGGCGAGGAAGCCAGCGCCCGGGCAATGCCAATGCGTTGACGCTGTCCACCCGAAAACTCGTGCGGGTATCGATTCTGATGCTCCCCACGCAGGCCGACCCGTTCGAGCAGGACAGCAACGCGATCCGCAATCTCGCGACCACGAGCAATGTTATGCACAACAATCGGTTCAGCCACAATCGCACCAATTGTCATGCGCGGATTCAGACTACCGACCGGATCCTGAAAGATAAGCTGCATATGACGACGCATCCGACGCAGCGCAGAGCGGTCGGCTGAGAACACATCCGCACCATCAAATACAACGCTGCCGGAAGTCGCAGGGATCAGTCGCAGAATCGTCCGCCCCAGCGTCGTCTTCCCGCACCCGCTCTCGCCGACAAGTCCAACGGTGCGCTTTTCGGGAATATCAAGCGAAACACCATCGACAGCCTTCACCACCTCCTGCGAACGCAACAAACCCGTCGAACGCGTAAAGTACGTCTTAATGTCACACGCGCGAACGAGCGATTCCGTGTCGATGGATGTATCGACCCGTATCATTGTGTCGCACCTCCGCTTTCGTATCCAGGAGCTTCCCAGCACGCGACACCATGGTCCGTCGATACATCCCGCAACGGTGGATCGCCGCCAGGTTTCGTTTCAGTACGCCGGATGCACCGCTCCAGAACCTCGGTCGAACGATCACCACCACCATCAGCAGCCAGGCGACGCGTCAGATCACAGCGCGGGTGAAATCGGCAACCAGGCGGAAAATGAAGCGGGTCGGGCACCTGTCCGGGAATCACATTGAGACGGTCCATCGAACGGTCGATTCGTGGCAAACTGTGCAGAAGTCCCTGCGTATAAGGGTGCAGCGGGCTGGAGAAGATTTGTTGTGTATCCGCACTTTCCACAATCCGACCGGCATACATCACACACACCCGGTCAGCCATCTCAGCCACAACCCCAAGATCATGCGTGATCAGCACGACACCCATCCCGGTCTGATCCCGAAGCTCCAGCAGAAGCTCGATGATTTGAGCCTGCACCGTCACATCCAGCGCAGTCGTCGGTTCGTCCGCAATCAGAAGCTCCGGATTGCACGACAGTCCCATCGCAATCATCACCCGCTGACGCATACCGCCGGACAGTTGATGCGGATAATCGTGTACACGCTTCTCGGGCGCAGGAATCCCGACGCGCTGCAGCAGATCAACGGCAGACGCATACGCATCTCGCCGGTTCAACCCGCGATGCAGTCGAATAGCCTCAACGATCTGAGCACCAACCGTCATCACAGGATTCAAGGCACTCATCGGTTCCTGAAAGATCATCGCAACACGCGCACCACGAACACGACGCATCTCACGATCCGGGATAGACAACAGGTCAATGGGAGCCATATTCTCACCACCCGCCGCAACACCCGCCTCACTGTGTAGCAACACCCGACCACCAACAATGCGACCGGGAGGCGTCGGAATCAACCGCATCACGGACATGGCTGTCACACTCTTCCCGCACCCGCTCTCGCCCACGATCGCAAGAATTTCACCACGCCGAACACCCCAGCTCACACCATCGACAGCCGTCGCAACCCCATCATCCGTCACGAACTCAGTCGTCAGATTCTGAACCTCAAGCAGCATAGAACGATCCGAACCCATCACACCTTCACTTTCCCGGTCGCATGAACACGCGGATCAATCGCATCACGAAGACTGTCCCCGACAAGATTATGCGCCAACACCGCAAGGAATATCGCAATACACGGAGGATACACGAGATGGGGCGCATCACGGTAGTGGTCATACGCACTCCGAAGCAGATTCCCCCAGGATGGAGCAGGCGGTTGAACCCCAAACCCCAACCAGCTAAGTCCTGCTTCAATCAGAATCGCCTGCGCAACGCCGAACGAAATCGTCACCAGAATCGGCGCCAGCGCATTGGGAAGCAGGTGTCGCAACACTATCCGCGCAGCACCCGCACCATTTGCTCGGGCAGCCACCACGAAATCCATCTCCTTGAGGCGAAGAAATTCCCCCCGCGTGTATCGAGCGATTCCCGTCCACCGCGTCAACCCGATCACGACCATCACATTCGTAATATTCGGCTCCAGCCAGACCATCACCGTCAAAATCAGGAAAAAATCCGGAAAGCAGATGACGATTTCAATAACCCGTGAGACCACCGCATCCACCCACCGCCCGAAATATCCCGCAATCGCACCGAAGAATATCCCAAGCACCCCAGCGATCCCCATCGAGACAATCCCGACCTGCACCGAAACCACCGTCCCATGCACCATACGCG
Source organism: Planctomycetota bacterium (assembly GCA_024275565.1). Taxonomy (GTDB): domain Bacteria; phylum Planctomycetota; class Phycisphaerae; order UBA1845; family UBA1845; genus JAJRYY01. The sequence continues at coordinate 24,606 of JAJRYY010000207.1, read as the reverse complement.
AAAACACATCTCGACCAACCTCATCCGTCCCCAACCAATGGCGCTTCGACGGACCAGCCAGCGACACCCGCGTCGTCTCAGAGGGTCCATACGCCACCGGAGGCCAGAGCGAAAAATCATCCTCTGACAGCGCTTCCTTGGCATCAAACCCAGCCTTGCTGAAGGGGTACGAGGGCGGAATCACGCGGTCCAGAATGGGAAATCGACGCAGACAATCGACGACGCCTGGCGCCTGCCACGCCCCTTGATAGTGACACAAAATCGGCACATTCCCCGCAATCAGCGGAGCAGTCATCGCGACCCCCACAAGCACCACGATCATCGCAAGCCCAAACATCCCCCGCCGATGCGTCCGGAAACGCCGCCACACACGCCTCTTGTAAGAAATCGTCGTCGTACAGGGGATCGCCGTCGTGCAGGAAACGGTCGTCGCGCAGGAAACGGTCGTCGCCGAATTATCCACCATAGCGAACCCTCGGATCGACCCACGCATAAGCAAGATCGGTGAGCAAAGTCCCGAGCAACACGACCACCGCAACGATCGACGAAATCCCCATCACCGTGAAATAATCACGCTGGCTGATCGCGTTGAACATCAACCGACCAATCCCAGGCCACTGAAACATCACCTCCAGAATCGCAGACCCGCTCAGAACCGACGGCAGCATAAGACCCATCAGCGTCACGATCGGAATCAGCGTGTTCCGAAGCCCATGACGCAACATCACGCTCCGCTCATCAAGACCCTTCGCCCGGGCGGTCCGAATATAATCCTGGCCGATGGCTTCGAGCATATTGCTGCGAACGAAGCGAGATTGAAACGCCAGCAGCGGATAGGTAAAGCAGATCGTGATGAGCAAAAAATGCTTCGCAAGATCAACCACGCGACCAGACAGCGACAGATCGGCGAAACCCTCGGACCGCACGCCGGATATCGGCAGCCAGTCGATCGGGATATGCGCCACAGCAGTAATCAGCACTATGGCAGTCACATAACCGGGGACCGAATACAACGCAAAAAGCAGCGTCCCGACCGCAGTATCAAATGTACGCCCCTTCCTGACAGCAGAGTAAACGCCGGTCGGTATCGAGATGAGCAGGCTTATACCCATCGCAAGCACAGAAAGCGCGATCGTCCACGGCAGGCGCTCGGCGATCTTGTCCCACACAGGACGATGATCGGAAATCGACCTGCCAAAATCAAGGGTCAGCAACCGCTTCAACCACCGGACATATTGCGTCGAAATGGGTTGATCCAGCCCCCAGTGCGCACGGAGCGTCTCATAAGTATGCTGCGACATCTCCAAACCCAGCTCGGGCGAAACCTGCATGGCGATCGGATCCCCTGGCGCGAGCTGAATCACGGAAAAGGTCACCAGCGTGATCCCGAGAAACGTAATCACAGCAAGCAACAGGCGATGTATCGTGTATCGCATCATGAGCGTGCATCGTGCATCATCGACCGCGTATCACGGAATCGAGGAATCACGGAGTTGATGTATCCTCTCATCCATCTCCTTTGAGGCCCACCAGTCAAGCACACCAGGGTGGAAGAGGTACGGACCTCTCGGGCTGAACTGGATACCCCGAAGCCGCCTGTTGAACGCCCACAGCGTAGGGGCATCGGCGATGAACGTATACGGAGCATCGTCGTACACGATCTTGTCAATCTGGCGATACAACGCCATACGCCGGTCAGGATCGAATTCTCCACGCGCTTCCACAAACAGACGATCGACCTCCGAATTGGCATACTTCCCACGATTGCGACCAAGATCATAAGACTCCGAATGCATCACATTCCACGCAAAATCCGGATCAATCGCAGCACTGAAACTCAAAATCTGGGCCTCGAATTCGTGCCGGTTTATCATCTTGATAAAGGTGGTCCACTCGATCATACGGGGTGTCATCTCAACACCGATCCGGGCAAGGTCCTCCTGATAAATAGCAGCCGTCGGCGCACCCGTCGCACCTCCCTGCGGTATCAGAAGGTGAAAGGAAAACTTGCGACGCTCGGTCTGACTCAGACCAGACTCACCCTGCACCACGACATCTTTATACCGCCAGCCATCCCGCTCATCCCGACGCCAGCCAGCCTCATCGAGCAGCTTACCAGCCCGTTCGAGATCGAACGTATAAGGAGCATCCTTGGGCATATGCGCAGCACACTCAGGATGAAACAAACCCAGAGATTTCGTAAAAAGACCATGATACACCTGTTCGATAAGGCGATCGTAGTCCACCGCAAAACTCATCGCACGCCGCACACGCCGGTCGGCGAAGAACGGGTTCGAACCATCCATGTTCCATCCGACGTAAACAAAGGTCCACTTCGACGCATACCCCAGAACCCCGACCGCCGCAAAACGCTTATCCGTTCCGCAACGGATAAACTGCTCGGGCGTCAGCTCCATCTCGTCGATCTCACCCTTCTCAAACATCAGCAACCGCGTAGAAGCATCGGGAACAATCCGCATCACAATCCGCTTAAAATAGGGCTTGGGACCGGGATAATCCTCCCAACGCTCAAAGACAATCCGATCGTCAGCAACCCACGACACAAATCGGTACGGACCGTTGCCAATCGGAGCACGGTTGACCTTGTTGTAATAAGCACTCGAACTCAGCGTCGGATCTGCAACTTTCTCAACCTCATAAATATGCTTCGGAATAATTCCAAAGTTGATGTTCCACTTGTTCGTCGGCAAGGGAGCCTTGAACTCAAATTGAACCGTCAGAGGATCAAGCGCCTTGCAACCCACAATCTGGACAGCACTGTCCTTGCCCGAAGGACAGGGAACCCTCGGATCCTGAATCTGCTGCAGGGAAAACACAATATCGTCAGCCGTATACGCCACCCCATCATGCCACGTCAAACCACGCTTAAGCTTGAGCGTCGCAGAAAGATGGTCGTCGGAAAACGTAACGTAATCGACCATGAACGGTTCCGGTCGCCACGCAAACGTCCGGTCAAACGTGATCGGGCGAGAGTACAGAAGCTCCTCAGCCCGCTTGTCGGCAACAGCAGACATGAATATCGGATTCAGCGTACTCGGACTGCCCTTGACGCTGGTGAACAGCGTATCCTCGGTCGCAATCAGGGATCGATCCGCCAAAGCTACCTCCGTGAGACCCGACGGATTCACGATGGGCAACTTCGTAGGATCAACCACTGCGGACTTCACTGCTGAATCGTCGCTCGTCAAAGCATCCGGACGACGACAACCCGTCGAGGCAATCGATAACAGCTGAACAAAAACGAACGCAACAGCCATACACAAAAACACTGATCTATATCGAAAAATACAGACAAATTTGATCATATTAACTGGGCAGCCTCTGATTTCGGATCCAATGCGTCTCGAAGTCCATCCCCAACAAAATTCATCGCCAGCAGCGTCAACACCAGCACGCCACTCGGAAACACAATCAACCACCAGAACCCCACAAACGAATTGATCGCTTCCACACCATCGGAAGCAAGTCGACCAAGCGAGGGCGTCGGGGGTTGAACACCAATGCCAAGAAAGCTGAGAAACGATTCCTGGAGAATCGCCTGCGGAATGATGAGCGTCGCATAGACCACGATCGGACCGACGAGGTTGGGAACGATATGACGCAGCGCAATCCGAAGAGGAGCAGCACCCGTCGCACGGGCAGCCTCAACGAATGGCTGACCCATCTGCGACAGAACCTGACCACGCACCATACGCGCCATCGTCAACCAGCTCACCGATCCAATCGCGATAAACAATATCACGATGTCAGCAAGTGTCGCGCGTCCGCCGAAAAATTGCGTCAATGGGTCTTCCATGACCACCTTCAACAGGATAACAAACAGAATATACGGCAGCCCATAAAGCATGTCCACCACACGCATCATCATCGCATCCACACGACCGCCACTCATCGCAGCAACCACACCCCAACCAACTCCAAGCACCACCGAAATCATCGCAGCCCCGCACCCGATCGCAAGACTCACCAGCCAACCAAACATCACACGGAACAACACACTCCGCCCGAGATCATCATACCCCATCACACCGGCAGACGCGCGCAGCAATCTCGCAATTGAAGTGGGCAGCTTTTGCGCAACCGAACCTTCCAGAGCATCGTCAAAGCTCGATTCGGGCGTAACGTTATGAAGCGTAGGTGACATCCGCACCCCATCACGCAGATTTTGCACATTCGACCACGAAAGCGTAAACGGCGTCACCAATACCGCCACAACCAGGGCAATCACCAGAAACGCGCAACCCACCACAGCAGACCGGTTGCGACGAAAGCGAGACCACGCACGATGCTTCCGGGCATTCGTCATAGCGCAACGCTCCGACTTCGCGGGTCCGCAAGCACATACACAACATCCACAAGCAAATTGAACACGATCAGAATCGCAGCATAAATCAGCACCGTACCAAGGATTAATCCGCGATCGAGATTGAGCGCAGAATCAACGAAATGCTGACCAAGACCGGGCACATTAAAAACCTTCTCCACCACAAACGATCCCGTCATCGCCTGAGCAGCCGCAGGTCCGATGTAACTCAGCACGGGCAAAAACGCGACGCGAAGGGCATGATCCCACACCACGCGTCGCCGGGGCAAACCCTTCGCCAGCGCAGTGCGAACGAAATCGCCGCCGAGCGCATCCAGCATGCTCACACGCGTCAGACGAACGATGTAGGCCATGAACGGTAGCGAAAGCGTGATCGCGGGCAGGGGCAGATGCGACAACGAACCCCACCCTCCGATCGGCAGAATTTGCAGCGACAATGCAAAGAGTATCAGCAGAAACGAACCCGTCACAAACGTCGGCAGCGATATCCCAAGCAGCACCATCGCAAGCGTCGCACCATCAAACCAACTGTTCCGACGCACCGCACTCAGCACCCCGATCGGCACCCCCACCATGACGGCGATCAGTATCGCGAGCAGCCCAAGCGCGACCGAAACCGGCAATGCTTCACCGATGATCTGCGTGCAGGTCCAGTCGCGATATTGAAACGACGGCCCGAAATCCAGCCGCACCGCACCGCCAAGATATTCCCAGAAGTACAACCAGGTATTATCCATATGATAGCGGGCTTCCATCGCTCGGACGACTTCCGGCGGCATGGTGCGATCGCCCGACGCGAACGGGTTTCCCGGTACAACGATCACCATCACGAACGTGACAACGTACACACCCGCCAGTGTCGCGACCCCCCATCCAGCACGCCGTAGAACCCGCTCGATCACTGTGAATCCTTCGATGCACTTGGGCGGTGTACCTGCGAAAATGAAAACCGCAGGCGATCGTTGGCTACGATCCCGCGGACCCGGGGACTGATAGCCAGCAGTTGCGTATACTGATGCAGCGGGATCAGCGGCAGGTCTTCACGCACAAGCATCGCCTCCGCCTCCGCCAGTATCCGAAATCGCGCCCGCACATCCGCCGTAACGCGTGCCCGACCGAGCAACGCGTCATAAGCATCGCTCGTATATCCACCGCCATTGTTCCCGCTGTCGCCAGCGAACACGTCGAGAAATGTCGTCGGATCAGCATAATCGCCATACCACCCCGCCCGGGCGATCATGAAATTCCCATTCTTTCGATCCTCGGCAAAGGTCTTGACCTCCTTGCCCCGCAGCGACACCACCACGCCAAGCTCACGCGCCCACATATTCCCCAGCACATCGCAAACCTTCCCATGATCGAACCCCGTGTTGTACAGCAGATCGATCACCGGCAGCCCGACACCGCCAGGATACCCCGCATCCGCCAGCAACCGCCGCGCCTCATCGGGTGCATAATTTAAGCCCTCCGGCGACGTGTAACCGGGGATGGAACCCTTCGGAATGAGGCAATGCGTCGGCGGATCGCCCCGCCCCAGAACCTGCTCGACCAGCAACTTACGATCAATCGCCAGGGCGAACGCTTTTCGGACGCGTGCATCGGTGAACGGATTGACGCGATCGTTGTACGTCGCAGCCGAGCAGTTGAAAATGTAATAATATGTCCCGAATACCGGCGGATTCACGAAATCCGTCCGCTCACCCACCCGCCCGAGACGCACCAGTTCATGCGTATAGGAGACCGCAGTATCCGGCAGAAAATCCAGATCGCCAGCCTCATACGCCATGATGGCAGCGTTCAAATTGCGATACACGACCATGTCCACGGTGTCGCATTCGATACGCCCAACGTCGCGGTGATACGGATTCACGACCATCCGCAACCGCCGCTTGAACTGCCAGTCCTCGATCCGGTAAGCTCCATTCGTCACCAGACCTTGATACCCCTTCTCCCGATAGTCCGGCTTGGTCCATTGCGGATCGTAAGCGACGAGGCCTTGCTCGGTCAGCATGATTTTGCCCGACCGATCGGCGTCACTGCACGAAACCCGCAAGCGCTCGATGCTCTCGTGGATCGGCAGGAAGACCGGCAGTGCGAGCAGATCTGCCAGATACGAGCAAGGCGCTGTCAACCGCAGCTCCAGCCGACGATCATCCACAGCACGAATTCCGACTTTCGCAAACCGTGCATCCATCGCCTGTGCATGATCGGCAAGCTCTGCTTCAACAGCGCTCAGCCGCCATTCAAAATACGCTGATGCACCCTCGATATGCTCCGTCAGCAGGAATGCGTAATCACCAGCCGTACCCGGTTCGATCGCCCGTCGCCAGCCACGCACGAAATCGCCCGCAAGCACCGGGTCGCCATTGGACCATCGAGCGTCCTCGCGAATCGTGAACGTGTACACCAGACCGTCAGATGACGCTTCAGGCATCGTAGCAGCAGCCGGGACAGCTTCCCCAACCTTCGGGTCGTATTGCGTGAGTCCTTCCCAGATATTGAGTGCGACGCGAAAATCCTGCATCCATGTCATGGCAGCCGGGTCCAGCGTATTGATCCCGGACTGATTCACATAGGCAAAATCCGCGCGATTCCGCCCAGCTCCGAAACCGCCACCGCCGCCGAAACCGAGCATCGCCAGAATCAGCAGCAGAAGTGCGGTACACGTTGCATAGAGCTTAGCAGCCATCGCTTCCCGATCGAATTGAACCGCAACGCGTCGATCTCATCGAACCGTAACGCGTCGATCGATTTGAACTGGTACCCATGGGTGTGACAGATCGCATCATGGCTGACTCCGGAGCGGGGTGGAATCTGTCCGTCCGTCGCGATTGAGCACGACGCGCGTTCCACCCTTGATTCCTTCGTGCGTCGTGATGCGACCGTTTGGCCAGGTCACCTCGAGCTTCGACTCCGTCCCCCTGGCTGTTGCCTTGCCTGCCTTCGTTCCAGTCGCGAAGTACGCCTCACACGCATCCACAGATTGATAACTGCCGCCGCCCGTGATCCACCGTACCTGCCGATCGCCCTCGGGCGACTGCAATTCCACCCTGCTGCCATAGGCGGAATGGTTGTCTCCATCCTGCTGCAATCGCACCACAATCCACGATCGCCCGGCGCCCGATGACCGTCCGGCGGCTGACCGTCCGGGTGCTGATCGTCCGGCGGCCTCATTTCGCCAAATCCGGACCCGGTCGTTCAGTGTCGTCTGCACGATATCGACATCTCCGTCGCCATCCAGATCGCCGAACGCTACCGCCCGCCCGCGAATTGGCGATGTGAACATTTTGCCCGCTGTCGTCGTTCGAGCAAACCGTTTCGCCTTCACCTTTTCAAACAGCAATGGCGGCTGCTCGTAGCTGGAATCGATTTTATGGGTCGCAGCCTCAGGATAGACGTGACCGGAAGCGATGTACAAATCCTCATCGCCATCGCCATCGAAATCGTACAAACCGCATCCCCAGGAGAGGAAGGGGCGTGAGACCATGCCGAGTCCGAACTGATGGGTGCGATCGTCGAAAAATTCGCCGTCAAGGTTCAGGTGCAGCGTGTTGGTATCGCTGGAGAATGAGGTGGTGAAAAAATCTGCCCGGCCATTCGCATCGACGTCGCCAAAGGCGATGCCCATGGTTGCCTGATTTGACCCCTCCATATTGGACGCGACGCCCGAAATGACGCCATCGTTCCTGAATCGTCCGTGGCCGAGGTTGTGGAAAAAGTAATTTTCTGTCGAGTCATTTCCGACGAAAATTTCCGGTCGATGGTCACCGTCCGCATCGATCATCCGCACGACGAGTCCATACCCCCTTGCTTCGGTCTCAACGCCTGACGTTTTTGTGATGTCGCGAAAGGTTCCATCGCCTACATTTTCATACAAGACGTCCCCTTGCGGCGTGAGGCCGTGCGGACCCACCATCACGCTGACGCCCTTGTACTGCTTTCCGACACGACCTGGCGGATTTTTCGGATCGAAATTGAGGTAGTTCACGACGTATAAATCGAGGTCTCCGTCGCCGTCGATATCGCCGAAGGCTGCACTGGTTCCCCAGCGTCCGTCGTCCACTTTGGCGTTTGCTCCCACGTCCACAAACCGGTTTCCGCGATCGTTGCGGAGCAGAACGTTCTTCCCGAAGCAGGTCACATAGAGGTCGTCGAATCCATCGCCATTGTAATCACCCACGGCGACGCCCATGGCCCAGCGTTGGAGCGATATTCCGACGCGGTCTGTGACGTCCACAAAGGTCGCATCGCCATTGTTCGCATACAACCGCGACCCCGGACCCTGCTCGGTATTGCTCATTGTTGCACCGTTTGCGAAGAAGATGTCGAGGTCGCCATCGTTGTCGTAGTCAAATATCGCGACGCCGCCACCGTCCACTTCGAGGATATGCCGGGAGGGTGTGTCGCCACTGAGCATCGCAAGCTCGATCCCGCAGCGGTCCGAAATATCGCTGAATCGAAGCTGCGACTGCGCGTGCGCGGTGGTGGTAGCCATCGACAATCCTGCGATCAGCAGACGCTGCTGCACTGCTGCGGTTCGTTTCATTGTATGTATCATTCCGGATGCCCCATGGGTGGTCTTACCCGATCACGGACTTCGATGTGCTTTTCTCGTGCTTGCTTTGCGCCGTCGGTGTCTCCCAGCCGCTGCAAGACGCGCGAGAGCTTGAACCAGGCTCCGTAGAGGTTCGGGTTTAAGGTGACGGCCTGCTCCAGATGCTCTTTTGCCTGCTGTGGAAGATCCTTGCGCATGAGGACGTCTGCGAGTCGTGCATGGGCTTTTGCTTCGTCGGCGCGACGCCTTCCCTTTTGCGACAGATCGATTGCCTTTCGGAATCGCTTTTCGGCTTTGGCGATGTGGTCACGGTCGAATTCGATCAGTCCGATGGCGAAGTGTGCGTCTGCATAATCAGGATTTACGTTTAAGAACGCCTCAAACATGGCCTGTGCCTCGTCGGATCGCCCGAGGTTGTAGAGGCACCATCCGTAGAATGGTCGAATGAGATGATCGTTCGGGTCTTCCTGGATCGCTCGCTGGAAATGTGGGAGGGCCTGCTCGTAATTTCGCTCCTTGTGGTAGGTCAGCGCCAGCAGGAGGTGCGATTTTGACGATTTCGGACTCTCTTTGACGAGCTGTGTTGCGATCCGTCGAGCGTCCTCGAAACGACCGGATTCGATCAGATGAAGACACATGCCGAAGGCCCGCTGATCGATGGGGGGCTGGCTGGTACGATCCTGAGGTTTCGGTGGCGTGACGTCTGCTCGTTGAGGCTTGGCGGTTGCGATGGTCGCAGTGCAACCCAGTGCGAACAGTAGTCCTGCGATCCCTATTTTCTTGTGTTTCGTCATCAACATATCCCCTCTCCTTTGAAGCTGTACGTTCCAGAATTGTAACCGTGTGCAAAAAAACATCGAACCTCTTCTCCCCTTTCACTCTGTATAACGTGCCGGTCGATCTACTTTTTTTTGGGTTGCCAAAATCGCTCTGGCGCTATCGGGAGGGCCGGTTTACAGTGTTGCTTTATTCTCGTATGTACCTGTTCGTGATCTGCGGTGTGCTGGATTTGCGACGTGACGTCATGACGGGGTATGGCGTGGAAGGATCGGTGATGCAGTCACCGCTGGTGGGTTCGCGTTTTGGCGCTGATGGTTCACCCTCCTTCAGGGGCACGGCTCGGATAAACGTCCATCATTATGATGGCAGTACTCTAGAGGCGTTCAATTTTCTCGAGCAACTGGAGATTGTTGGGCAGGACGTGATCGAGGGTTCTGATCTCGCCGGGTGACATCCAGCGAGCTTTCTGGACTTCGTCGGGGTTGCATTGGATCTCTCCGCCGCGATGTTTCGCCCAGCGGAATGTCACCGACAGGAGGCGGTCCTCTCGCGTCCAGGACCAGATGGGTTCGCCCGATTCCACCGCAATATCCAACTCCTCGCGCAACTCGCGTTCGAGTGCTTCCGCCTGCGATTCGCCATCCTGCACGCCGCCGCCCGGAAAGCACCACCACCCGCCGAGTATGAGGTGCTGCGCGCGAAGGATCATGAGGTAGCGTCCTGTCTCGTCACGGATGACTGCGGCGACCCCCTGCATGACGCTTCTGGTATTCAAGTCTGCTATGTCGATGTGGTTCTCTTCCATGGCGACATCGTAGCATGCCGTTTCAGCAGCCGATAGCGTGTTTTTGTATGCCGCTTCTGGTCCGGGTTGCAGTGGCGGGTCTTGCGGTGGTGAATCATGGGGGTGGGGGAGGGTGTATGGCTGTATCGGCGGGAATGGGGAACGGCCACGGTTGGTGGCGACGGTGGTGTATTCAACTGCCACAGCCGGGGGCGGCTGTGCTACCTTCAACACTGTGATGCGACCTCGGCGTTCTGTCATATCCACCTCGCGAGGCGCAGTGCGTGTTCAATCTTGACAGTTTCTCTTTATCGGGTATGTATTTCTGCTGAGGTGTGTCGCTTGATGGCACACTTGGTAACAAGCGTTCTCCGGATCGGCTTGTGCTGCTCTGTGTGGGGTTGCGTGGGTCGATGTTTCGACGGGGAACCAGAGATGGTTGCATTGTCAGGAGGTTTACGATGCAGGAAATTTACGCAAAACGGATTTTGACGGGGATGGTCAGTGCATTGGCATTGACTTTGGCGTTCGGTGCGACGTTCGCTCAGGCGGATCCATCCACAACCGAAACAAGCGCTCAGGTTTCATCGGTTTCTAGCGATGATGCTGCGACTGCTGGCTGGGTGAAGTGCCCTCGAGTTGGTATTTCCTGCCCGATGGTCTATGACCCGGTGACATGCAGCAATGGTCAGACGTACAGCAACGCGTGCTTTGCCTACGTTGCATGTGCGACTGGTTGCTCGGGTGGTGGTAGCTCGTCTCTGGATGGCGACGTTGTTGATTCGTCCCCGGCTGACGACGCAGGTGTGTCGGAAGCTGATTCGTCACCGGCAGATTCCACATCGGTGGATGCTTCTCCGGCGGATGATGGTACCGCGGATTTTGGTCCGGTTGGATGCCCGCGTCGTGGTATTTTCTGCCCGCTGGTATACGCTCCGGTAACGTGCGACAATGGTCAGACGTACAGCAATGCCTGCTTTGCCTACGTTGCATGCGCCGAAAACTGCACGCCTGACGGCGGGGCCAGCTCCCTGGAAGGTGGCGAGGTCGATCGCAGCAAAGAGTAGTGTTTTGATAAGACGTTGTGGTAGTCGAGCATAGACACCAGGGTTCGTCGGTGATCCGTCGGGCCTTGTGAATGCGATATGCGACGCCGGTGGTGGTTTCAGACCCCTGCCGGCGTCGTTTTTTGTGTTGTGGAGAGTGGGATGCTCGGCTGGCGGTGTTGTGCTGTGTGATGTTTCGTGGTCCTGCTGGCGTGGAGGCGTCCTTCGGCAAGTGCGGTGAGGATGCTTGCGAACTGTTTTGCTACTGCCTGGCGGGTATACTGCTCTGCGTGGTGGGGAGGGCAGCCGGGAATGGGCATGCCAGCCTCCCATGAGTGCCACAATTCTGACACTGCGTTATAGACTGCGTCGGCGTCGACCTCTACGCCGATTCCTGCATTGCATGATTCGACGAGTCGGCGCGTTTCGGATGATTTTGGCATGACTGCCAGGATTGGGACGTTTGCTGCGAAGTATTCGAAGAGTTTTCCGGAGATGGCGGTGTCTGCGTTGTGGCCGTCCGGATATTGCAGCAGGAGTGCGCTGGCTGAGACCATTTCCCGGACAGCCTGTTTGTGTGGGAGGTATCCGGTCATTTCCATGGGCAGGTCGAATTTTCGGATGAGTTTTATCGCGCCGGATGAGATGTCGCCTACGATTTTCAGGACAAAACGGGGGTTTTCGGGGTTTGTGTTGACTGTGGCTGCGAAACGGGCGATGCCTTCAAGCATTTCCGGGCGGACGCGTTCTGCGCTGAATCTGCCTACATGGGCGAGGACGAATCTGTCGGGTGTGCCACGGCGTGACACTCCATTTTGGCTGCGATCGATCTGTGCGAAATCTGAGGGGTCGTAGCCATTGGTGATGGTGAAGCAGTTTTCCTGATTTTCGGGAATTCGACTTGCGAGGATGCGACACTGTGCTGAGCTGACGCTTACCACGGCGTCTGATTCGGTGAGGAGACGGGTCTCGATTTTTCGGTCCAGATTTCGTCGCCATGCAGGGCCGTCGCGGTAGGGATACCAGTGGTCGTCGGTCCAGAGGTCTCGCCAGTCGGAGATCCATGGTCGGTGTGTGATGCGTTTGAGGAGCATTGCGAGGAGGTGTGTTGACGGCGGACCGAGTGATGAATGGATGATGTCGATGCGTTCGCGGATGATGATGGTGCGGAGTTTGTTGAGGCTTGCGATCGCCCATAGGAGTGTTTCGTCCGGGATGAGGATTCGGTTGAGGGTTGACAGGGCTGATCGCGTTCGCCAGGTGATTGCTTCGCGTGTGGTGGTTTGGACTCGGATTGCTTGGAGGAGTGTGTCGATTTTGTGTGCGGCGGATTCCGGCCAGCGGTCCGGGAAGATGTTGGGGCCTGTGCGGTGATCGAGCGATTTCGGGAGTTCAGTTGCGAGGGTTTCGTCGCGGGGGAGGTTTGGGTGCGGTGGGGCTGACCAGACGATTGGCTGCCATCCGTAGTCTGGGAGGTAGGTCGCGAGCTTTGCGTTTCGCTGGACGCCTGCTCCGCCAGTGGGTGGGAATGCGTGACAGATCATGAGTACTCGTCGCGGTTCTGCGTTTATGGAGCGGCGATGTTGGGGATTTTGAGTCGGGATGGGGTTCTGGGGCGACATTGGTGGGATATCGGCAGAGATGGTCGCTCATCTTGAAGGCGTGGTGATCTGGGTATATTTTCGGGACACCGATAGAGGAGGAGTGTGGTTGGTTTTGTTGCTACATTTGAACAGTCAGCCCTCACCGCTCGACCTCCTCTGTCTCCTCTGTGTATGAGTGTAGGTGCCGTCGGGATGAAAAGCTATTCAAATGTGTGGAAGTGCGCTGCATATGCGATGCACGATGAAATGCGCCAAGCTTTTGCAGATGTGATCCGTACTACGGACCCTGCATGGCACGTCGTTCGCGCGGGTTATGGATTGCCGTTAGTAGAGATGTTGCTTTCGTTCTGTACAGCACTCTCCGCCTTTATCGCATCATCTACGTTCGATCGCGCACCATTTCCGGCTGGCAGTACACCCTTTTCATAGGCAGTGCCGTTCTCATTTGCCAGCACGTTCTCATTTGCAGGCCCGTTCTCATTGTCAATCCCGCGATCATTTGCGCGTTCAGCATTTCCGTTGATGTTGGCAGTGTGTGTCATGGCTGGGCTGTGATTATGCGTGTGGACTGCCTCACCGTTTGAGGGGTGAGCGTTCGCGGTCGACGATACGCCATTCCCGTTGACCGTACCATTCCCGTTCACTGCATCATGAGCATTTGTAGGAGCAGGAAAAGCGTTGATGGAAAGACCGTTGCCGTTCGTGTGGGTACCGTCGCCGTTTGGCGATGTGGCATTGCCGTTTGCGTGAAGCCCCTTTCCGTTGGAAGGGGCAGGTATTGCGCTGATGGTCAGAGCGTCTCCGTTCGTGAGTGCACCATTGCCACTGGCGGGCGTACCATTTCTGTTTGAGTAGATGCTCTGTGGGATACCGTTGGTTCGGAAAGCTCTGATGAGGCTATCGGACGTGTATCGCCATTGCCGCGCGAGCTTGCGTTTTAGAAGTTCGTCGACAGTGGTCAGGTTGGCACCCTTTGCGACCATCTGCCGCATGGACAGCTCTGCCTCGGAATGGTTCCAGGTTCCACAAGCGTCCTGGATGACATTGACGCGCTGGTGGCGTACGAGAAGCCCGAGTGCCACTGCTTTGACTTCATGCTCAGCGATGGCTCCGAAGATGAAGTATTCTTCGGTCTTGATCTGAGTCATAAAGCGATCGGCTTTGGGGTTGGCGAACAGGTCAGTGCTTCGTTGCGGGAATACGACCTGCTGATGTTTTTCGAACAAGTCGATCGAGACGGCCAATGTGTTGTCACCGGCGATGTAGACGTGGTTGGGTAGAACGGTGTAGCCGAGCTTCATCCGCCCCTTGTCCAGCTCTGCCTCGCGTCGCTGTCTTGGCGACTGCCCTTCCTCACATGTGTAGTGCATATCGAGCGACGAAACGACTGGTGCCTGGTTGCGTTTTATCCAGGCCATCACACGTCTGAGGTTTTGACAGAGTTGCTCACCGTCGAGAACGGAACAGGGTCCGTTTTCATCAAAGAACGCTCGTTGCGTGTTCAAATCCACAAACACACACGCATGCGGGTAAATTCCCGATCCGTTACGCATTGGCTTCTTCCCTTGACGATAGCGCACGACTTTCTCCCCTGAAAAAGTGTACGACAATTTTATCCTGCACGGCGTGGAGACGGTTACGAGATGCGAGACGACCACCGTTTCCACCCCTTCGGGCGAAATCACAGGAACTCCGCCCGTCAGTGACTTGAGTTATGGAATCCTATACGCGGTGATTCGTGATTGCGACCATTCATTTGATAAATTGTCATAAATTATTTTTGCAGCAGTACTTACATTTTGTGATGCGCAATTGGTCGGCTGTGAATTCTTCAGAATTTTTTCTGTACCGCTTTAATTTTCGGGCTGATCCGAGGGTGATCGCAGGGACTGCTAACAATATGAGACGCTGGGTTGTGCGGATCAGGCGTTGTGGCGCAGGTGTTACAGGACGTTCTGACGGAGTCCGTATAATGACCGACGCGATGATACCCAACGCATGGGCCGGATGCCCTGCACACGGACCGGTTTCCCCACGCATGGGCCGGATGCCCTGCACGCGGGCCGGTTTCCCTGCGCACGGGCCGGGTGGTTCGTCAACTGGCGGACTGGTTGAGGGATTTGTGACACATTACGGGAATCATTTACGGTCTAACGACAGGAGAATGGTAGCGATGGGCATTTTTCGGCGTATTTTGGCGATTTTACTTGTATTCGGGTTCTCATCCACGAGCTTCGCCGGCGATCACTATTCAATCGACAACACGCACTCCTCGATGATTTTCCGGGTCAAACATCAGAATATTGCGTATTTTTACGGTCGATTCAATGATCTCAAGGGTACATTTCTGCTGGATGACGCCAAGCCAGCCAATAGCGTGGTTCGGGTTGTGGTGAAGGCCAAGAGTATCGACACGGATGATAAAAAGCGCGACAAGCACCTGAAAAGCCCCGATTTTTTCGATGTCAAGCAGTTTCCAGCCATCGAATTTGAGAGTACCCGCGTCACCAAAATCGCTGATATGGAGCACATGTTTCAGGTGACGGGCGATCTGACGCTTCATGGCGTGACGAAGGAAGTTACTGCCATGGTGGAGCATACGGGGTCCGGTAAAGGGCGTGGTGGTAAGGATATCGCTGGTTTCGAGGCGATTCTGGTCGTGAATCGGACCGATTTCGGGATGACCTACGGTAAGGGGGCGCTTGGCGAGGAAGTTCGGATCACGCTCAGTGCAGAAGGTGCGAAGTGAAGCAGGTGCGTATTAAAAAAAGTGGCAATGTAAAGGAGCACCTATAGGATCCTGAGATGCCTCTTAAGCTGATGTTGTTGGCTGCTGGTGCTCCGTTTGTTGCCAGTGGCCTTATTTTCTGGGCTGCGCGGTATCTGGGCGGTCGGTCTGGTGATGCTCCGGGGCGTGGAGGTCTAGCAGCCGGACGTATCGCGGATGTGCTCGGTCTTCCGATGGCGTATCTTGTTGCACAGGTTGTGATTCTGGGCTGGCCTCGACTTCCGACACAGGATGCGACTCAGAAATTGTTCTGGTTCGTGATCGCGTTTTCCTTGCTGGGTGCTGTGGAAGTCATCGTATTGCATCGGTGGCGGTTACGTCATGCGGTGCGTGTGGGGTTCGTGTTTGTTGTGGTCTGGAGCATCTTTGCACCTCAGCGTGAATACGACTGGGAGGGGGCTGCGGTTTATCTCTGGCCTGCTGGTTTGACCCTTGTATCCGCAGCTTCCTGGTGGTCTGTTGAGCGGTGTCATCGCCTCGAGCATGCGTCGGAGATTCTGTTTGCGCTTGGATTGCTGTCTGCGGGTACGGGTGTTGTGTTGCTTCAGTCGAGTAGCGCGTTGATGGCTCAGTTGTCAGGAGCCGTCGGGCTGGGGGTGCTGGCTGTGGTGTTGTCGCGGGTTGGCGATAATTTTCCCGTTCAGACGTGGTTGACGTGCGGATTTGTGTCCGTGATGACGTCGGTGTTCTGGATGCGGGGGTATCTTCATGCGAACATGCCACTATCGGCCGGCGTGTCGCTCATTGCCGCTTATCCCCTGCTGTGGCTGATTCATCTGAAACCGATTCGTCATCGGAGTGTTCTTGTGCGGACGGTTGTCGCGTCGCTGTGTGTCTTGATTCCTCTGGGAATTGCCCTGCTGTGCTGCTTTATCGAAAGCGAGACTGACAGCTATGATTATGACTATGGTGAGTGATGTCGTATTCCGTCGTGTCGCTACTGTGCTATGAGCGTCGTTGCTTCTTGCGCGGCGCTGGCGGCTGGTTTAACCCCTTCGCTCGAGCCTGCGTTGCTATCGGTTGCCAGTTCCTCGGTTCGTTTCGCACCCAGCTCGGCTGCGACTGCTTTTTCAGATGGGATCGGATCTACATCCTCCTCCATATGTGCATCGACTGAGTATGTGGCAGCGTGCATGCGACTGATACCATCCAATGCTGCGACCTTGTAACACTCCGCGAGCGTTGGATAATTGAAGACGGTGTTCACAAAATAATCGATCGTCCCGTCCATTCCGATGATCGTCTGACCGATATGCACCAGCTCGGTCGCACCATCACCGAGAACATGCACAGAGAGCAGTTTTCGCGTGTCCTGATGGAAGATCAACTTCAGCATCCCCATTTCATCGCCCATCAGCTGACCTCGTGCGATCTCACGATAGCGGGCGATCCCGACTTCATACGGAACCTCATCGTTCGTCAGTTCTGCCTCGTTCGGACCCACCATTGAAATTTCGGGTACTGTGTAGATGCCGAACGGCATGAGTCGCCGTTTCATTTTGAGCGACATCCCGAAAGCATTCGACGACGCCAGCCGGCCTTGCTCTGCACTGGTCGATGCCAATGCAGGAAACCCGATGACATCGCCCGCGGCGTATATATTCGGAACCTCGGTTCGCAAATGCTCATCCACTTTGAGACGCCCGCGCTGATCCGCAGATAATCCTGCCGCTTCAAGATTCAGCTCAGCCGTATTCCCCTGCCGCCCCACTGAGAACAGGAGTGTCCGCCCCTGGACGCGTTTGCCGCTTTCCAGAATAGCTGTCACGCTCTCCTCAGCCGATTCGACACTCTCCACGCCCTCACCAAGCAACAACCGCACACGCATGTTTCTCAGGTGATATTGCAGTGCTTCGACGATTTCTGAATCCACGAATTCCAGCAGTCGAGGGCGCTGCTCGATCAGGGTGACACGCGAACCCAGAACCGCGAACATGCACGCATATTCCACGCCGATCACACCGCCGCCTACCACGATCATCGATTCCGGGATTTCGGTCAGGCAGAGGATCGCATCCGAATCGACAACCTTGCCATGCTCGAATGGGATCGAGGCAGGACGCGCAGGAATGGTACCGGTGGCGACCACGATGTTCTCAGCCGTCAGCGATTCGCTGCCCAGTGGATTTCCGATACGGATCGTATGGGAATCGTCGAAGCTGGCATGCCCAAAGCGGGTCTCGATCCCGTTACGCTGCATCTGATTCGTAATGACGTCAACCTCGTGACGCACCACATGGTCACAGCGGAAGAGCAGGTCAGCCATCGTGATGTTCTTTTTGACCAGATAACTCGCTCCGTATATCCCCCGCATGCGATAACCCGTCAGGTGGAGGACAGCCTCGCGGAACGCCTTCGATGGAATGGTGCCGGAATGCAGACACACCCCTCCGACGCCCGCGTCATGCTCGATCGCAACGACTTTTTTGCCCATTTTTGCAGCATTGATCGCAGCTTTCTGCCCCGCCGGACCTGTACCAATTACTGCAAGATCGTACGAATAATGCATGGTTATCTCGCCTCAATATCACAATCATCGACGCTATCCGTGTGTACCAGACACAGGGACTCATCCACAGCCTATCATCCCAGCCAACGTGGGAATCCCGGGTGTTATCGGTATAACCTCGTCCCGAGTGAATCTGTATCACTGCGTAAATGTATCAATAGCTATCCAATGTCCTATAACGGGTTCTTGCGAGAAATGACTGCCCCGCCATGAGGCGAAAGAGGCATGTTGTTGCGCTTGACCGCTTCAGGTCACTGTCAGATTCACGTTACTGTGAGGTTCGCGTTACTGTCAGGTTTCCTGTGTCTCAGGCAGATGCCACTCCCAGATCGTACCATCTTCGATATGCTCGATTGTGTCGGTATGGTGGAAACCCAGTTTCTCAAGAATGCGGTGGGATGCGTTTCGATCGGGCAGCGTCTGGGCTGTGATCTGGATGGATGGTTGATGCTCTCTGGCGAGGGTGATTAGTTTTGTGGCCATGAGCGTTGCGATCCCGTTGCCTTCGAATTCCGGAAAGGTGAAATATGCGATCTCTGCGCGGCCATCGATTGGTGGTGACTTGAAACCGCATGTGCCAACCAGCACGGACTCGGAGACCGCAAGGTAGCAGACCCATGGCTCGTCGAATCCGACAGAATCGTACAATTTTGCGGTAGCAGTGCAAACCTGAGTTGCGATGTCAGGCAGACGCCCCCCATGTCCGCATGGTACACCGTCGCGACCGATCGTAATGAGCGTCATTCCATTGTTCATCATTTTCGCTTCCATAGAGTATTATCTGTTTGGTCATCTTATATTGAGACCGTTCTGTCATGGCGTGTCCACTGTGCGAACTATTGCGCGATCTCACGCCGATCTGCGTTCGACACCCACGATCCACCGCTGTCCTATTGCGAATACCAATACTACCGGGATCATCGCGATCACGCTGGCAGCCATGAGTTCATTGACCCACGTTCCTGCGAGGGTCTGATACATCCGCAGGCCCACCGATACCGGGAAGGTTTCAAAATCTGACAGATAAATCAAGGGGTATAAAAACGACTGCCAGTGGAATACAAAACTCAGGATGGCGACCACCACAACCGTGGGTCGTGACATTGGCAGCAGGATCCGCGTAAAGAACTGCCACCGTGTCGCACCGTCCGTCAGGGCAGCCTCCTCGACCTCCCTCGAGATACTGCGAAATGCCTGCCGGAATAGAAACACATTGAACGCACCGCCGCCCAGCCAGGCGGGTACAATGAGCGGCTTGTAGGTGCCAAACCACCCCAGGGACTCAAACATCAGGAAATGCGACAGCAGCAATATCTGCGTGGGCATCATCATTGAGGCTATGAGTAATCCAAACCAGACCCCCTTGAATCGAATCGGTAGTCGCGCCAATGCATACCCCGCCATGGCAGACGTGAGCACTGCTCCAATCGTTCCAGATAAGGATATGATGAGTGAATTCAATAGATATCGGCCAAATGGGAGCGTTTTGAACACATCGGCGTAATATTGACCAGTCAATCCTGCATCAGAAACCAATTGCTCTGCATGACCACTTTGTTCTACCGTAAACGCATCCTCCAATGGCGACAGAGACGTCTGGATTGCCCAGATGAATGGCCCCACCTGCAGCAGACACAATGCAAGTAGCACTGCATAGAGGATCGTGCGCCCCAAGGTGATTCGCCCCATGGTGATGCGCCTATTCATTTGCGCACCTCTTCGTATACGAGTCGCCGTCCGATCATCAACACGGGGGCCACGATCAAGCCAATCACCACGCACCAGACCCACGCCATGGCTGAGGCGTATCCGAATGCGTAGGGATATTCGAAGGCTGTGCGGTATAGATGCAGCATGACGAAGAGCAGTCCATCCTCCTGCGACCGGTTGTAGAGCAAATAGGCCATATCAAACGCCTGCATTGCGAAAATGAGTCCGACGACAAGATTAAACAAAATGGCTGGCGAGATGTGGGGAATTGTCACATGCAAAAATCGCCGCCACCACCCCGCGCCATCGATGCTGGCTGCCTCCAGTTGAGACTTCGGTACGCGCTGTAACGCAGCCAGAAATACAAGTGTCACACCACCGCTCATCCAGACATGCATCATAATCAGCGCCGGCTTACAGGATTCCGGGGAATACAACCAGTTCGGGACTTCCCATGTGGCAGTGCCACCCTCTGACACCACGGATACAACCGGGTCGAGCATGCCATAGACCCATCGCAGGCCACGATTGACAGCACCGAATTGTGGATTGAATAACCAGCTCCAGAGCAGGATCGTCGACACGCCGCGGAGGAGATTTGGGAGGAAGAAGATGGTCCGATAAAAACCTGCTCCACGCATTTTCACATTCAAGAGCAGTGCGCCAGCGAATCCTGCGACCATGCCAGCTGGCACTGCGATCAGCGCAAAATAGAGCGTGTTGATGACAGCCGTCGTGAATCGCGCATCATCTGCCTGACCATTCAGCCCACCCAGGCGCTCATAATGCGCAAATCCTGTCCACTTTGCTTCTGACATTGCGGACACGCCGTCCCAGTGCAGGAATGAGAGGGCGAGGGATGCGAGCATGGGGAGGATCTGGAGGAGGCAGAGACCTGTGAGCCATGGTAGAGCGAACCAGAAACCGCTGTTCCGTGACCCTGCATTTGCTACCGTTGTACTTCCTCGAAACATCGTGTCACTCGATGGCACTTTTGAACGTGGTCGCTATGACGCTGTCTTTTTGAAGGGTATCGAGGAAATCGCGGGTTGTCATTTCCGAGTCGTCTGAGATGAATCGGCGAAGGTGGCGGTTGATTGTGCGATCTATGGGGTGCAAGGCGGATGCTGGTCCTTGTAATCTGGCGTATTCGAAGGCTTGTATGAATGTGTGTCTTCGCTCGTCCTGTCCGTTGTTGTCGAACGCCGGCCATGCTGTTTTGACGGCGGGTATTGCTCTTCCGGTTTTTGCGATCATGCCCTGGATTTGATCTGTGAGGCAGAATGTGATGAACTGGTTCGCGGTCGTTTGCTCGTTATCGGACGTACCCCGCCAGATGCAAAGTCCGTCCCATGTGACTCTGGTCGCCTGATTTGCCTGTGTGGGGATGTGCGCGATTCGGTAGGTATCTTGAAGACTCGTAGCGTCGAGGAATGGGATGAACCATGGTCCGTTGATGCACATGCCGACGCGTCCGGTGAGAAAACCGACGTCCTGGATGAGTTGGGGTGTTTCCTCGGGGCGTGGGCAGACACGGTGGTCGCGGGTCAGGTCGCGGTAGAAATCGAGGGCGTTTTCAGCCTGGTGTCCTGTGAGAGCCCAGTTTCTCTCGGCATTTGTGACTTCTGCACCGAAGGACCAGAGAAAGGGGAGATAATAGACCCATCTTGGTCGCCAGAATCCGAACTGGTCGATATGGCCGTCATTGTCAAAGTCACAGGTCAGGTTGCGAGCGAAGGTTCGGAATTCGTCCATGGTCCAGTCGGTATGGGGTGTGGCGATGGGATGGGCGCGGAAGCTTTCCGCTCGTTCGACGCATTGTGGATTCCAGTAGATGAGAAGTGGGCCTCCGGAAATGGGCAGTCCTGCGTGTGAAGTGGTACTGGCGGTGTCGGTCGAAAACGCGTCGAGACTTGTGGGGGCGAATTGCGTGTCGCTCCATTGCGACGATTGCATCTGCACGAAGTGATCTGCGAATTTTCGTATGGACATGGCCTGCATGAGTACGACGGCGGGTGCCCTGCCCGATACGATCTGCTGGCGGAGTTTGGATTCGTATCTTCCATACCAACCGGGAACGAATTCCTGTTTCACATGTTTTCCGGGATGCTCATGTTCGTAGGCAGCGATGATTTCAGACCAGAGTCTGTAGTCGGCTGCACTGCCGGTATGCGTGAAGCGGATGGTTTTTCCATCTCGTGGATGGTTCTGGTAATGGGCGAGCGTGTCCGCGAACAGCCAGTACAGGATGGCTGAAACTGCGATGGCGGAGATGGCAATTCGCATTGCAGCAAGCTCGGTCGGGGGTCTGTGGTCCGCACAGCGGACCCTACAATAACACGCGGACCCTGCAGGACAAGCATATCCTACGATGTTACGGGCCTTCGGGACTGGACGATCCGGAACCTGTTGGAGACGTAGGCTGCGTCGCACAAGGTTGCGTTGCCGGATGGATTGGCTCCTGATACGTGGAAATCGCTGAATGCGGCTGACTGGTTGACCCATATTGATCCGGTGAGGTTGCAAGACAAGGGTACGCCGACGCGGGATGTTGCGGACTCAACAGCTTCCAGAACCTTGTCGTCGGTGGAGTACGCGGCGCATGTGATGGCGCCCTGTGTGGCTGCTATGTCCGCTGCGAGGGCGATGGACTCTGTGGTGTCCTGGGTTGCGATGATGTAGACGATGGGGCCGAACGCCTCGTGGGTGTAGAGATCTTTCTGTGACGCGTTGACTTTCATAATGAGCGGTGTGTGGACGCGGGCTTCGGGGAAGGCTGGGTGGGTGATGGCGGTAGATTCGCGTAATACATCGCCGCCGGCGGATTTTGCCTGCTCGATGCGGTCCACGGTGCGCTCGTTCTGGATTGCTCCGAGGATTTCTACTGCGCGGTTCGGATCGCCGAGCAGCCAGTCCATTGCCTTGACAATCGCACCTGCCACGTCGTCGAATGATTTTCGCTCACCGCCGACGTCGATGCCGTCCTTGGGGATGAAGATATTTTGCGGGGTTGTACACATTTGTCCGGAGTATAGGCAGAGCGAGAATGCGAGGTTTCCGGATACAGCTTTCATGTCGTCGATGCTGTCGAGGATGACGGAATTGACGCCTGCTTTCTCCGTGTACACCTGTGCGTGCTTTGCGTTTTGCTCGATCCACTCGGCGAAATTTGAACTGCCGGTGTAGTCGATGATGCTGATGGCTGCGTGGGTAGCGAGGTCTTTGGTGACAGGGTCTGACACGGTATCCGCCAGCAGTGTGACGACGTTGGGGTCGAAACCCTCCTCAGTCAGTACGCTTCGGGCGATTTCGACTGTGATCGCAAGCGGGAGGATGGCTAGAGGGTGCGGTTTTACAACGACGGCGTTCCCGGTGACGAGGCTTGCGAAGAGACCGGGGTAACCGTTCCAGGTCGGAAACGTGGAGCAGCCGATGACGGCTGACACGCCTCTGGGCATGACGCGAAAGCGTTTTTCGAGCGTGATGGTCTCGGTTTTGCTGACCTGCTTCGACCATGTGACGCGGTCGGGGCATTGGGTCATGGCGTCGTATGCGTATGCGACAGCTTCGAGACCCCGGTCCTGCGCGTGGGGTCCGCCTGCCTGGAAGGCCATCATGAACGCCTGTCCGGTGGTGTGCATGACGGCGTTCGCCATCTGGAAACTCTGTTTGTTCAGGCGATGGAGGATTTCGAGGCAGACGCCGGTTCGGGTTTTGGGGGATGCGCTCGACCATGATTCCATGGCACGGTTCATGGCTGAAAACAGTTCGTCGAGATTTGCTTTGGGGTACGTCACGCCGAGGGCATTTCCGAAGGGGGAGGATTCGTCGCCGACCTGCCCCGTGGTTCCGGGCTGATCGATGTTGAACGGGCTGTTCAGTCGAGCGCTGTAGGCTGCGAATCCGTCGTCCTTTGCGGTTTCGCCGTAGATGCGTCCGCTGGGTGGTTCGGGGTATGCACTCCAGAAGGTGCGGTTGTTGATGGCATTCATCGCCTGGTCCAGGGTCTCGTAATACTTCTCAAATAGCGATTCGCTCATGCTTGCACCTCCGCAGTCCAGGGTAATCTTGTAGGTTCAGGTTGAATGACTCACACAGTGTGTCCGTCCGATACGCACATTCTCGCGTGGATTTGCGTGTTGTAAAGTAGTGTGGTTCGGCAAGTACTGTGGTCTCGACCCGGTGCCACCCATCGTATTCCATGGCGGAATTGTGTCCAACTAGAATACTGTCAGCAGGCAAACCACCGTTGCTCCCACCAACGCCCTACATGGGTCAATGCCATTCTTAGTTGAAATTGCGAACGGCTCCATGGGGTTATGCCACCTGTTCGAGGCAGCCTTTCAAATGCGTTTGCAGTGCGGTACGCAAGCGGACCAGCTGCTTGCAGCCACACACCTTGCGTAAACGCGGCTCAATGTCCAAAAGCGCCGTGGCCAGCCACCGATGCTTCTGATCCGCGTTCTTCCAGTAGTCCACCTTGTC
>JAJRYY010000206.1 GCA_024275565.1 Planctomycetota bacterium | reverse complement strand
TCAAGACCAGACGAGGAGGGGAATGTCGAGCAGCAGTTCGCCAATTCCCGGGCGACGGCTGAGTCTCTTGCGGACCTGATCGACCAGGGGCATCAGCTCGTGATTACGCATGGGAATGGTCCGCAGATTGGGAATTTTCTGCTGCGGAATGAAGCGGCTGCCAAGGTGATTTATCCGCTGCCGATGGAGGTGGCGGTCGCTCATGTGCAGGGTGGTATGGGGTTTATGATTGCTCAGACCCTGACCAACGAGCTTCGCAAGCGCGAGACGCCGCAGAGCGTGACGGCCATTATCACGACGATCCTCGTGGACGCTGACGACCCCTCTTTTGCGGACCCATCGAAACCGATCGGTTTTACGTTTGACGCGGTGGAGGCGGATCGAATGGGTGAGCGTGAGCGGTGGGTCGTTAAGGAAGTATCGCCCGGGAAATTCCGCCGCGTCGTGCCCTCACCCCAGCCGATGCGTATCAACGAGATCGACACGATCCGCCGGGCCATAGCAGCTGGCGATACCATTATTTCATGCGGTGGTGGCGGGATACCGGTGATTCAGAACCCCGACGGGGATATGCACGGGGTGGCTGCTGTGATCGACAAGGACTATGCGTCCGCCCTGCTCGCGTTTCAGCTTGAGGCTGACGCATTGATGATCTTGACGAATGTCGAGCGGGTTTCCGTCGATTTTGGGGCGCCGAAGCAGCGCGATATCGACAGGATGACACTCTCCGAGGCCCGCGATTATTTCGAGGAGGGTCAGTTCCCTGCTGGTTCGATGGGACCGAAGGTGTCTGGGACGATGCAGTTCCTGCAGGACGCCCGATCGCCCGATGCCTTCGCCGTTATCGGTCCGCTCGACCGGGCAGCCGACGCATTCTCTGGAAAAACGGGGACACGGATCGTTCGCGGGTGACGCCTGAATACCTTACTGCCCCAGTTCTGAATACCATTCCGGCCCAGTTCTGAATACTGTTCTGCCCCGGTATCGTCGCGTCAGGCAATAGCCTGTTTCATTACAACTGTCGATCGAGGCGGCGGTAGTGGATGGCTTCTGAGAGGTGGTCGGGGGTGATGGACTCGGCGGATTCGAGGTCTGCGATGGTGCGGGAGATTCGTAAGACCTTGTCGTGCGCACGGGCAGACAGCCCAAGCTCGGTCATGGCGGTTTTCAGGAGAGATTCGCAGGATGTGTCGAGAGCGCAGTGGGTCCGGAGGTCTCTGGAAGACATCCGCGCGTTGACGGTCGTGGTGGTTTCGCCGAATCGCTCGCGCTGACGATCGCGGGCGACGAGCACTTGAGCGCGCATGCTCTCACTCGATAATCCGTCGCGTTTCGATCGAAGCTCGTTGAACGCTACGGCGGGTACTTCGATGTGGATGTCGATGCGGTCCACGAGCGGGCCACTGATGCGGGCGAGATATTTGTCGATCTGCGGCGATGTGCATTTGCAGGGTTTTCGGGGATCGGTGAAATATCCGCACGGACAGGGGTTCATGGCTGCGACCAGCATAAATTCTGCGGGGAATTTCACCGTCGCGTGACTTCGGGCGATCGTGACGCACCCATCCTCGATGGGCTGGCGGAGCGTTTCGAGGATAGGCCGTGGGAATTCGGGGAATTCGTCGAGAAAGAGGATTCCGTGGTGGGCCAATGAGACCTCGCCGGCGTGGGGGATGGTTCCGCCGCCGATCAACGCGGGTGCGCTGGAGGAGTGGTGCAGGGCGCGCAGGGGTCGCGTCGCAATCAAGGGTAATCCGGAGGGGAGCAGTCCCGAGACCGAATAGATGCGTGTCGTTTCGAGCGATTCCGGGAGCGTGAGCGGTGGAAGGATCGTGGGGAGTCGCTTGGCGAGCATGGTTTTGCCCGCGCCGGGTGGACCGATCATGAGAAGGTTGTGACCGCCTGCAGCGGCGATAATGAGCGACCTCTTGACATATTCCTGCCCACGCACTTCTGCAAAATCGAGGTCGTATTCGGCGGCCTGGCGGAAGGTTTCGTCAAGATCGATGAAGGTGGGATCGATGGGAAGCTGGTCGGTGAGAAACCCGACCGCCTCTGTCAGCGATGCAGCCTTGATGACTTCCAGCTCTCGGACGACGGCTGCCTCGTTCGCATTTTCGGGTGGAACGATGATCCCCCGGAACCCTTTTTCCACTGCGACCAAGGCAGCACTGAGGACACCCTTGACGGGTCGCACCCGTCCATCGAGGGCAAGCTCGCCCATGACGACGTACTCCTTCGCGCGTTCGAGCACGATCTGTTCATCCGCGTGCAACATGCCGATCGCGATGGCGAGATCGAAGGACGGACCCTCTTTCTTGAGGTCAGCCGGTGCGAGATTGATGACGGTTTTGTATTTCGGGACGACATATCCGGAATTCGAGAGTGCAGCCCGGACGCGTTCCAGACTTTCGCGAACGCCAGTGTCGGGGAGTCCGACGATGGTGGCGATGGCGAAACCCCGCCTGCTGACATCGACCTCGATCTCGACGGGGACGGCGTGGATGCCGAAAAATGCGACGCTTTGGAGTTGGGCGATCATGGTTGTCGGATATTGTAACCGCCAGATGCCCCTCGTGCGAGTGGTGATGGGCGAGATGCGTGTCAGAAATGGGCAATCGACACTTCGATGTGCAACAGGCTGCGTCATGGTGTGGACGAATGCGCTACCTGACAGCCCCAATCGCCGATAGTATAGGGTGCGGTCGGAAGACATGGGAGAAAGGTGAACATGACTGCTCCAATTGTATATGGACCCAACAGCCCCTTTGATGCTGAAGAACGCGATACGATAGAAGCTGTCTACAACGCGGTGCTGGCGGTCGGTGACGATCATGCAGATGACGTCTCATCGTCCATCCGTCGCGACATGGCCTGTCTGGAATGGCTGGGTGAAGTGGTGTCGCAATATCCCTCACCTCTGGGTACTCAAAATCTGGGCGAAATGCAGCGTAATCTCGATACGCTGATGGACAGCCTGAGTCAGACGAACCCGGCGAATTTCGAGTTCTTCCTTCCCACCAGGGCGCTGCTGGGTCGTGCGATGGACATGGCTGAGACGAATCTCTATCGCTTTCTGCGTCATATCTGTAAAAATGTCCTTCCAGAATCTCCGGGTGAAGCACTCCGGATACGCGTCTCCGAGCGACTTCGGGTCTGCCTCTATACAAAACTCGTCGAGGAGCTTCTGTCGGTGATCGCCAGTGATGACCTCATCGAACGGGACGTCCGCCGCAAAGCCATAGAATCCCTGGCTTTGTTGTGGGAAGGGCGCCTGACCTATCGTGTACAGGATTTCTTCCCACTGCTGGAGGCGACATGGGCGGCGAGAAGCAAAATCAATGTGGTCGGTGGGACATTGATTGGCACTCAGGAGGTATTTCAACTGTTCCAGGAAGGGTGCGATCCGGAGTTCGTCGAATTCTTCGGTCGACCCGATCATAGCAAGGACGAAAAAGACGCGTTCCTGGAATTTCTATTCGGAGCCTCATCAGAAAAAATCGAGCAACTCACTGAAGAAATGAACCGTGATGGAACAACGTGCGTGAAACTGAGCGACACCATCATGTTGTCACGGTCCGACATCGCCTCGATTTTCTACGAATTCTACCGATCGCGACAGATGCTGGCGACGGCGAGGCGCCTCGCAGATCTCCCCGGGCCTAAGCGAACGGCTGAGGGGTACGTCCTGATTCACTATCTACAGCAGATGAAATAGGGTTCCACCGCCCAGCAATCTCCACGGCCACGCCCATACCCCCCCGGTTCCAACCACGCAGGAATGCAGGCAAATTGGATCAAGGGGTTGTGAAATTTTTCCAAACACGGATAATCCCGCCAGAAAATGGGCCGAACGGGGTAAATCCAATCGTGGAGTTGACGCCCCTCATTTGAATAATCTGGTCTGACACTCAACCATTGGAGATCCAATCGATGAATTGTTTACGAAGCTTGAAGGCGTACAGTTGGCCGCTTGCCCTGTTGTCACTCTGCCTGGTCGCAGGCTGCCCCATGAATATCATGGACCCCACCGATCCACCCCCTGTCGATGAAAACCAGGCACCCTCCGCGGATGCAGGAAACAATCAAACCGTCGATGGTGGTGATGGCGTTACGCTGGATGGTTCGGGGAGTTCAGATCCAGATGGTGATTCACTGACCTTTGCATGGACGCAGACATCCGGAACCAATGTCACCATGACAGGTGCAGACACAGATTCACCATCATTCACCGCTCCGGACACCTCAGAAACGCTATCCTTCGAGTTGACCGTCGATGATGGAAACAGCAATACGGACACTGATTCGGTCAACATCATCGTTGCGGTCAATAACGTACCACAATTGTTCATCGCAAATTTTGGTGGCAGCGACAGCGTCGTCAGCTTCCTGAATCCTTCCCAGGTGAATGGCAACATTGCTCCAAACACCAATTTGCAGGGTGCCAACACAAATCTTGAAGGACCTGCTGATATCGTGGTCAACTCTGCAAATCAGCTGTTGGCTGCCAACTTCCAGGGTTCATCGATCACCACATACAACGATGCCCCCAACACCAATGGAAACCTCGAACCGGATGGATTCCTCTTTGGAGCGGCGACACTTCTCACGCAACCCGTCGGTATGGCCATCACAGCAACGGACGCCCTGATGATCGCCGACACGAGCAATGACGAAATCTACACCTTCACCGACGCCGCGAATACGCTGAATGGCAACACTGCCCCAACGCGTACGATCAACAGCAATGAGATCAATAATCCAACGGGAATCAACTTCGGATCCAACGGGGACCTGTACGTCGCCAACAATGGAAACAACAACGTGCTCGTGTTTGCAAACGCTGCCAATCTCAACGGAACTGTAGAACCATCGCGTATCATCACAAGCAACGACTTCGGAGCCGTATTCGACGTCTTCATCGATGACCAGGACAACCTCCTCGTCGTCGATGCCAGTGACGGTACGGTCCTGACCTTCAGCAACGCTTCCAACCTCAACGGCAATCAGAACCCGGACTTCGTTCTGACCATCTCCGGATCGGGCAACCTGACCGCCGTCGCGGTGGATAACGCTGGAACCGGATACGTTGTTGACAACGGAAACGACGCCATCTACTCCTACGATGACATCGCGTCGCTCAACGGAACGCTCACCCCGGACCGCACCATCCAGGGCGCACAGACGCAGCTCGACGGTCCCATCCGAGTCTTCCTGAGCGAGTAATACGGAAGATGACATAAGCGGATGACTGTCCGCAGCTAAGATGCAGAATGGCCCGGCTGGTATCGACACCGCCGGGCCATTCTGGCGTTTGATTGATCAGATTTCACTCCAACCCGATCATTCGCAACCTGCAACAGTCCTGTCGAACGTCGCATGCCAGACTGACAGCGGCGACGCATCACTCTCGACCATCACGGATAAATGCCCCCTCCACCCAGTTGAACCGATCCTGTATACCCCCATGCGCGCCGAAATCCACAACCAGCTCCAACTCCGACACCCCATCGAGCGCGATACGCAAAGGACCGTGCAACTTGCCGCGACGAACCCCGACCGCCTCATGCACCATACGACCATCCGCCAGGATCCGAACCGTCACATCCGCCAATGGACCACTGGCATCATCGATCCCATAATATGCTACAAATGTAGTGTATTGACCCCCGGTCGCATACGTCAACCGTGACCGACTATGCACCCCGATGCCACGATCAAAACGTCTCCCCCCCACATGCATCCTCCCACCAAGGACATTCCGATCCACACGGTGAGGCCAGCGAACTCCCGACATCGGCGTATGTGCAACCTTCACGGGCGCCAATCGAGTCATCCACGTCCATCGACCACCAACTGTCTCAAACCCCAACACCCGCGCGGCTGACACATGCACACGCTGAACCGCCCCGTCGTCATCCATACGATCCGGAATCCGCATCGCAAACTCACCATCAACCAGCGTGACATCAACACCACTGATCCGCGTACCATCTTCCAGAAACAGGCGAACGCCGAGCGAAGCATCATCCGGTAATACACCCGAAACAATGGAAGTCGCCACAATCCGTTCCGCCGGAATCGAAGAAACACCCAATGCCGTTTCCAGACGGACCCCCTCACTCTCAATCCCCAGGACCGCACCCTCGACAACATCACCATTGCTCAAAAGCAGACGATCACCACCAGCCGCATCCCCTTCCAGAAACCGACGAACCCGACCACGCCAACGCCTGCTACGCGCCGGTGCTGAAAGCACACAAATCACCCGCTCCAGATCGACACCCACATCCCCAACGTGGGGTATCATCACCGATAGACGATCAGTACCAGACGACGCCAGCGGACTGCCAAACCAGCGGTCCCCCCCGAGCAGGCGAACCTCATGGAATGGCACCCCCTCAGCCAGAGGCCCATCCCATCCCAACCCATCCGATCGAGACACGGAAACAATCTCATCGAGTTCAAGCTTCAGATACCCGCCAGACACGCCCGGTCGCACCGCAGTATCAGATCGCACCGCCGTTTCAGGATCACACTCAAAGGTCACCACGCCATCAGCAGAAATCCCCAACAGAGCACCTGATATAGCGGACCGATCAACCGTGCGTACCACAACCCGATCCTGCCCACTCCCGGAAAACTGCCCGCCCTCAACTTGGCCAGGCCAACCGACAGCAACCATCCCCAGGACGCAACCCACAACAGAGCGATTGCAAGACCATCCAGACTGCCAAGGCAATCCAAATTGCCGGGACCATACAAATTGCCGGGATAATCCAATATGTACTGTTCTCAATTCCATACAACAAACCAATCAAACACGGTCTCCACAAGCGGATTATCCGCAAGCACAATCACCATTCCCCCACACAACATTCTAGCACCGCACAACAGACGCATCTCAAGCGAACCCAAGACACCCCACAGGAGACCCAAAGGCAACCCACAGGGCAACATCGACTAATAATCCGCACGCCCCCCAATATTGACCTCACATTGGCGTTGAAACGGGGTGAGGGTCATCATGGTCACGCGGTGGACGACATTCCCCATCCTGCCCGAACTTTGCGGTGAAAAAACAACCGCTTTGAAGCACGATCCACGCAATCAAAAAATAAAAATAAAAAAAGTTTCACTGTAATATACGCCCTCAGGGCAGCGCCATGGCGTTTTTTTTGCAACCTGGCTGATGATTTCGGGAACAATCCGGAAAAAAGTAGATCACCCTGTGTGTTATACATATATGGAAGGTGCAACAACTACATTTCGACCAGACGGCGTACCACAGGGACGCCCCCCCCCAACAGGATCATCCGACGCAACAGAAAGACGATCCACCCGACCCGCCAGGAACCACTGGCCTGCCCGAGCAGCATACCGATCCTGAATGTCCGTAGATGGTTCAGCGTCCTGCTCACACGGATCATCTTGAAAATTGTCCGGGAAGCGTGCTCAGAATCGCAACCCCAAACCATCTCACAGAGGCGTGCTGTACGCCGGTGCGAGACTCAGGGTTTCAACGCTCCTGATACTGCACCAAAATTGACAAATCGGACCTCGAAAGTTACCGTCAACGACGGCGCGTTCCGGCACACGGAGTTGCGTGTTCCGGCGTGCATGGACACACAAACGTGCATGAACACACAAACACACGTTGTCACAAACAATGCAGGCGTTGTCAGAAAGAAGGGGATATCCATCATGACCCGGCGAATTTTGCATCATTGCTTCACCCTGCTCGCCGCATCTTCCATCCTGCTCACCGCAACATCCACGCAGGCAGTCGCTCAACAGAAGTCCGGTGGCTCGGCCTTCCCCAGTTACACCGGCGAAATCACTGCCAGCAACGTCAACGTCCGCAGTGGTCCCAGCACGAACTACTACGCCATGGTCAAGCTCCAGGCTGGCGACAAAGTCATCGTCTACGGCGAGACAGACGGATGGTTCAAAATCCAGCCGCCCAGGGATGCCTTCAGCGTCATCCACAAGAATTTTGTTGACCTGAACGCAGATCAGAAACACGGCATCGTCAATGGAAACTCAGTCCTCGTACGCGCCGGTTCCGCGATGTCCGAGCACATCTACGCCCGTCAGACCAAGCTCAACCGTGGTGCAGAGGTCCAGGTCATCGCGACCCACAATGAAGATTATCTTCGCATCGTCCCGCCCGAAAATGCATTCGCCTACATCCACGGACAATACGTCACACGCGCCAGAAGCAACGGGGCGCAAAATCGTCCGGAAGCACCCTCCAGATCCACAGCGTCCACCCGGTCCACAGCGTCCGATCCAAAGCACACATCAGGGCCCGCCACATTCACGGGAACCAACAGTCCCACCGGCGACTCGATCTCTGCATCGGGGCAGACCACACCAGCCGCCACCTCGAACGAGGATCCCGCGAACACCGACCCACACACTGCCACGCCCGAACTCAAAAAACTCGAAGCCGACCTCGATCTTGAGCTGAGGAAACCGTTGCTGAACCGCGACTACACAGGGATCCTGGCAGGGTTTCAGGCCCTCGCGGAGAGCAGCGGCGACGATGCATTTCTCGGAAATTACGCCCGTACCAGAGTCCTCCAGATCCAGAAGCTGGCAGAGTCCGTGGAAGCAATCCGCAGCATCAGAGGACTCGGCGAAGATGTCGCGACCTAGCGAAGAAACGCGCTACGAAACCGTACCGACATCCGTCCCCCATTGAAGCCGATCGGCGGCGGATTCGACATCGTCGGGGAGTTGCGTCCCAGCTTGATTTTCAACCGAGCGACCGGGCCAAAAAGATATCGTCTCGTCGAAAGCGACAAAATCCCAGCCCGGACACTGGCCTATGTTGAGGTCCCCGAAGGTTCGCAGCTCGATCTGGAACCCATGCTTGGTCGAAAGGTGGGCGTCCGGGCAAGAGAGCAACGACTCCAGACCGGCGATGTCGATCCCATCGTCATTTACATCGCTTCCGAGGTCACCCCACTGGACGCCAGGGGGCAGTAACGGGCGACAACATACAGGACCAGAGATTCAGCAGAACGATCAGACTCGGGCTTACGATCAGATTCAGCAGTACGATCGGGCGTACAACATTTCGAGCGCAGAAGCAGTTCAACGTTCGACGGCATTGAGACCTTATCGTGCCGAATACAACAGACAGGAGAACACCGCAATGAAACGTCGTACTATGCACCGTCTGATAAAACTCGGATCCATCGCCTCGACTGGTATGATGTTTCAGGCAGCGGGTTGCACCGCACTGGATGTCGATGCTTTGGCCAATACCCTGGTGACCACCTTTTCGACCCTCTTCATCAACAGCCTCGTGGGTGGTCTTTTCGGGGTAGGATTCTAAGCAGGGGTCGCAGTCTGACCATGGCAGTCCGTATGCACTCGTGCGTCACGCCAGTGTGTACCCGTGCGTGATGCCTGTGCGTACTTGTGCGTGACTCCAGTGTGT
>JAJRYY010000205.1 GCA_024275565.1 Planctomycetota bacterium | reverse complement strand
CTGACACTGGAGCACCGAAAGCCCACGCCGTCACCGCACAGAGGCACACTCTGCTTGTTCTCTTCCTGCTTGCCATATTCATAGAGTCTCTCTCCTCATTAAGGACGTACTCATCATAGCCATTGACATGCCCAAAACCAAACCGGACGCAGTGAATTATTGCCCGTCGCAGGCGGGCATGGCATCCAAACTCTCACCACCCGGCGGTATCGTGACTCCCCAGGGTCTGGTGGCCATGCCTGTGCCAAACCACAGTTGTCTCCATCGGAGCAGGTCAAGTATTTTAATCTCGCCATTCCGGTCGATGTCGTAATAGTCTTCCAGGACACCCTGGGCCGGTGGGTCGGGGAGCGTCCCATACAACAACTGCCGAAAACGCAGCAGATCGAGCGGTTGAACAAGCCCGTCGCTGCTGACGTCACCCGGCAGGAATTCACGCCGAATACGCCAATAATGTAGCCAAGCCGCCCCCGGCTGGGGGCAGCAAATCTGCGGCTCCACACCCGAGGGCGGGTGTGCCACATACTACACCCGCGCCCGGCGCATGCGCACGAGTGTCACATAGGCGACGCCAGCGAGAATCATCCCGCCCCCAATAAACGTCGACCCATGCGGCACGTCAGACACGAACAGCCAGGCCCACAGCGGACTCAGCAGCGGTTCGAGCAGCATGTACATGGAAGCAAGCTGGGCAGACATCCGCGCCATACCCATCGCATAGAGAACATACGGAATCGCGAACTGCATCAGCCCCATCACCACCAGCCACGCCAGCAATCCGCCCGATATGGATACCTCGCCGCAGAGATGAGCCGTCGGAATCAGCAGGATGGCAGACCCGCCACACGCCAGAAATACCAGCACCATCGGATCGACAGCCTTCACGCGCCGGAAAAACACGGTCTGACACCCAAACGTCACCCCGCTCAGCAGCGCAACCGCCAGCCCGATGGAATCCGCAGAATCCAGCGAAAATTGTGACCCGAAAATGACGGCGATCCCAGCAAGCGACAGAATCAGCGATACCATCTGCTCCCGCGTCGCCCGCTCCCGCATCAGCCACGGCGAGAGCAAAAACACCCACACCGGTGCGGTATATTGAAGCACGATCGCATTGGCCACTGAAGTCCGGGTCATCGCATAGACGAATGTGGCACACATCGCGGAGAACGTCAGAATAGCCCCCAGGACGTAAAGTTTGTCATCAATCGGTCGCCATCGCTTGAAGGCCCACGGGGCGACAAAAATACACGCGAACAACGACCGATACCCGGCGATCGTCCACCCGCTCAGCCCCGCACCATGCAGTTGCTTCACAAACACCCCATTCAGCGACCACAGCAAGGCCGCCGCCACCAGCAGCATGGCTCCAACGCGTTCGCGTTTTGCGAGCGCACTATTCGTGCCACTGCTCCCCGTCATGGGGCAGCCATCCCAGCCGGCGTTCTCCCCGCTTCCAGAACCAGTTCCCGGCAGAACGCATCCTGGGCACGATTTATCGGACCGTTCGGCCCCTGAATCCCGTTCACGATGATCGAAAACGCATATCTCCGCGATCCGCCTGCCGGCCCGTCCCCGCCTGCCATCCCGTTCCCGCCTGCCAGCCCGTCCACGCCCACCAGCACATAGCCGCTCAGCGACTTGATTCCGCGCATGGTTCCCGTTTTCGCCAGGATTTGACCCTTGAGGTCTCGCATTCGTCGCCGCAGCGTCCCAGATTCGCCCGAGACGGCGAGCCTACTAATGGCCATATGTCCATCCGCGTGTCCGTGAATATGCATCAACACTTCTGCGAGCTGCCGCGCCGTTGCCCGATTTTTCCGACTCAAACCCGATCCGTCCGAAAACACGAACCCAGCGACATCAATCCCCGCGCGCCGCATGTAATTTTTCACCGCCACCCCGGCAGACGCCCAGCTCCC
The DNA here is from genome assembly GCA_024275565.1 of Planctomycetota bacterium. Lineage (GTDB taxonomy): Bacteria > Planctomycetota > Phycisphaerae > UBA1845 > UBA1845 > JAJRYY01. Next base: position 1,918 of record JAJRYY010000205.1, on the reverse strand, counting down.
TACCGGCCCACCCGTCACAGCGGATCGCCCAGTTCCAGCGAAACGCCCAGTCGCGGCGGGGCGTTCAGTTCCGGCGGGTTTCCTGCTCACAGCCGAGTGATTTGAGTTGATCCGCTTCGCCAATTCGTACCCCATGCGCTTTGCCAGGCATTCGGCGAAGAGGTTTTGGCTGTCGCGCCCGATCCGGAGAAGTACGTCCGATAACGGAGTTGTCCAAGTGGCTACGACACGCATATCCGCCGGTACGTTGCCATCCGAATTTAGCACCCGCTCCCGGCGAATGCCGCCTGTGATCTCGATCCCTTCCCTGGACAGGGCTGTTTTTAGTGCGTCTGCAAAAAACTTGCCGGGGTCTACGACCGGGACACTCATCAGCTCAGAGCGTTTTCCACACTTGCCACTGAGTACGAATACCTCGGAATCTCCACGGCGACCAATTACCGGGACGCCTGTGGTGGCAGTTTTTGCGCGATTCAGCATCTCGATTTCTCGCACAGCTGGTCTGGTACTCCAGACTGCACTGCCGCCGATTTTGTTCCCAGGCGACACGGTTACATCGAGGCAATTGTCATTCACGTTCAACGCCCCTATGGGGGCTGCATACCATTTGCGTCGGTCCTGATCGGTCCACTCTGGATGCGTCCAGGTTGAGTCGAAGATCGACTCATCCAATACAAGGTCTCCCTCCACACGGTTCACGCCATTCGCCACCAGCGCATCTGCCCACTCCTGAAAGAGGCTTTGCAAATCCCTGCCCATTGCCTTGAGCAGCTTTGGGTCGCCGAATCCAGGGTCACCGCTTCCTATCACCACCAGATCCGCTCCGCGCAGTCCGATAATTGTCTGAAATGAGAAATCTCGCCCCAGAAGGTCCATGGCGGTGCCCATTACGACTAATTTCTGATTGCTCGCGGGAACCATCGGAATGTCTGCCTGCCGTTCAAATACGACCCGTCCATCTGCCAGGTCTACGACGATGGCTGATACCTGAGCGTCTCTCAACAGTGCGGGGGTGAGGGTTCGCTCGAGGCGTTGCCCCAGCTCCTCCGCTCGTGTCGGCCCGGTTATGGCCGAAGCAACCAGCCAGGCCATTCCGATCCATCTCCATCGCATATCCTGTTCACCTCCCAGCAGAGTTGTGTACTCGTTCCTCGACCGTGGGAATCGTAGGCCAATCTTCGTGGTCCGAAAAGCTGCTCAGGTGTTTCGAGAGGGGGGGGAGCGATTCAAGACGGGTATTGCCAGGTATTCAGAGTGGGTGATTGGGGGATGAAGTGAAAATCAGTCCGCGCGGACCTTGACACGTCAGGGGCGAAAGCTAAAGTGAGTCGCTCGTCACCAGGGCTGATTTCGGTCGATCACCGTTGTCCTGCTCAGGGAGTGTGACGTTGCGGTGGTCGTCGGGTGCGTTCTGTATCAGGATGCGTTGTCCACCGCCCCCTTCATCGAGGGGCCGTAGCTCAATTGGTTAGAGTACCGGACTGTCGATCCGGTGGTTGCGAGTTCGAATCTCGTCGGCCTCGATGTCTTTCCAGCGGTATTCAGGTGGCCCGTAGTATTCAGGTGGCCCGTAGTATTCAGGTGGCCCGTAGTATTCAGGTGCCCTGTGGTATTCACGCGGTTTTTTTGGGTTTCTTCCCTCCCCCCCCGGTCGTAAGCACGTTTGGTTGTTAGCCACCTTTGGTTTTAATCGCGTTTGGTTGTAAGTACGTATGGTCGTATGTACATATGGCCGCAAGCACGTCTGGTCGCGCGTACGTCGCGACATCTCTCGCTGGTCCGCGTCTCTTTCGTAGTTCTCTGCTTTTTCGTCATTCTCATCTTTGTTGTTCGTTCTCCTCTCCCTGGTCTGTCTTGCCCGTTTCGCCCAGATTTGTGTTGTTCGCTTCGCTCTGTTTTGTGTTGTTCGCTTCGCTCT
>JAJRYY010000204.1 GCA_024275565.1 Planctomycetota bacterium | reverse complement strand
GGTGGGAACGCCGATGAGGACTTCGCAGTCGTCGGCGACGCCGTCACCATCAAGGTCGTCGCAGGTCGTACCGAATCCTGCCCACTGTGCATCTGGAATGGGGAGGCAGTTTGCTTCCTCAAGGAAGAGGCATGCACCCGATGGAAGACAGCAGGCGCCGCCCGGTTGCGGACATGTACCATTGCAGCTCGTCCCATCACCCTGAAATACCCCGCCACTGCTGATGCAGTCAGCCTGGTCCACCAACCCGTCACAGGTTCCGTCAGGATTGCAACATGCACCGTTGGGAAAGCAGATGAACGAATTGCAGTCGGTTCCGGACCCCTGTGGGACACCGGTGGCTGTGATGCAATCTGCCGGTAGCAGATTGGCGCAGCTTTGCGTGGATGAGAAGCAGCAAGCCTCCGTCGGATCGCAATCGACGACCGCGCGGATGAACCAGTCGCCGGAGACGCCCAGGGCACACGCGTCCGACCAGCCTCCAGGAATGGCGAAAATAGTATTCTTGCCCGTCTGGCAACCGTCGCCATCGAGTACCGGTGCGGGTGTGAACACGGTGGAAGCGTTCAAAAACTCCAGCGACACGACAAATTCCTGATTAATCGTCACCGGGACGACCAGCGGAATGGTCTGGTTCTCGTCGGTGAAGCGAAATTCATTGATCACCCCGTCTGTCAGCACCGGACCGATAAGCTGTGCAGGACCGAACAACCCCGGAAGAATGCCGCCCGGTGTCGGAAAAACGGCAGTGTCGAAGACCGAGAGCGTACTTTCCAGGGAGGGTGGCGTACCGCCCGTGGCTGACCTCCAAAAGATCTGAAGGGCAACGATGTTCCCATTGCAGGGTGAGGTAAGCCAGGCAGCCGCACTTTCGCCAACCGCAAAGCAAGGACAGATCAACGCGGTCGAACCATCGATCACAGAGTCGTTCTGGACAGTTGTTTCCACGCCAATCGCACTGATCGCCATAACATGAACGATACACAACATCGGTAGGATCGCACGCCCGAGTGGGCCTGTGAACTGGTTTTTCATATGAATCTTCGCCTTTCCCGTGCCACACACGCCGGGAACTCGTCAGCGGAGTTCATCCCTCAGCCGGTCGGTCGGCCGACAACGCGTGCTTTGTCCGTGTTCTTCGATATGACTTCTTTACCACCCGCCCTGCTGGATCGCCCGAATACCGCTGGCAACCGTCGTCCATGCTAGCAACATTCGCAACTCGCTTCAATTGGAGATGCAATTTTTCGAGCCAACCGATCCCGGGCGAATCTGACGGAACCGCCTGACCAAAAACGCATCATCGGGCTGAAAACGGAGGGAGATCGATACCAGGCTAGGGTCGTGACTGCCTCGCACTGACAAAATTCTGCCTCACAGTAGGGTTACTACCTGTGGAGGAAACACCCTACAATCGTGTTCGGTGCTAAGTGTGGGACGTCCGGGCAATCTGGATAGTCCGATATTCCATGATTCTATCGCCATCCAGGACGCCTGTTGCAGAAATGCCCTGATCTGGGATGTGGGGTGTTTCAGCTCCAATGTTACGCTTCAGGAACCCCGATACATCAGTTGAGGGTTCCGGCCGTCCACATCGAGGGACAACGGGTGTTGCACGTCCATCATGTGTTGATCCGGGTCGATGTTGAAGCAGCAGTAGATGTTGAAGCAGCAAGCGTGACAACCTCTCAAGGAAGATGGCGGTCTGGTAAGTATGGGCAGGGAAAGTGAGCTTTCAATCGTTGACAGGTTCGGGAGTCCGGGTTGACAACCACGCATAAAATCCTGGTAGTGGATGGTGATCCCACAGGCATCGGTGCGCTCAGCCAGCCGCTTGAAGAAGCGGGTTATGAGGTACTCTGCGCCAACGATGGTTTTCAGGCAGAAAAACTCGCCGCTGAGCAACTGCCGGATCTGATACTGCTGGATTTGTCGTTTCCGAAGCTGAACTGCCTCGAGGTTTGTCGTCGATTGAAGGCGCAGGAGACAACCTCATCGATCCCAGTCATCTGCGTCACAGATCGGTCCGACCCGGATCAGATTACCAGCGTGTTCGCGGCGGGCGGTGTCGATCATATCACCAGGCCCATCCAGACTGACGAGATGCTGTCCAGGGTCTCTGTCCATATCCGGTTGTGTGAGGCTGAACGGATCTTTGCCCGGAAGAGAGGTCTTGACCCACTGACAGGTCTGCTCGACCGTGTTGCCTGGGAAGAACTTTCGCTGATCGAACACCATCGATCCCTACGACACCAGCACACCTACAGTGTCGTCAGGATCCACCTTGATCATTTCAAATTGTTCCGCAATACACTGGGAGATACCGCCTGGGATGATTGCCTCAGACGGGTCGCAACAAGCATCAAATCAGCCTGCAGAACAATCGACCTCATCGGACGCTTTGGTGACGGTGATTTCGTGGTCCTCCTCCCTGAGACCATGCTCGAAGGCGCCTGCATAGTAGCGGGTAGAATACTGGTAGCCGTCCGCGATCTTACCATCGAACATCCGGGCAGTACCACATACGACTGCGTGACCGCGAGTCTTGGCGTGTCTCAAATCCACTCTGACTCGCTGGATGAAGTCATCAAAGATGCAGACAAAGCCCTCAGTGACGCCAAAACGCACGGTCGCAACTGTGTCTGGTTCATCGACCCAACCGCCCCATCTGGTAGCGATTCTGCAACCAAGCCAGCCAACACCAGCGGACTGCAGGACACTGTACCCGAATCAATTCCCAGCGTCAGCTTTGTCATCACCCCCGATTTCCCTGACACCGCCAGTGTTCTGATTGTGGATGACAATCCGACAAACCGTGTCCTTTGCAAGGGGTGCCTGAAGCGTGAAGGCTATCGGATTCGTGAGGCCTGCGATGGATATGAAGCCCTCGCCGAAGTCGAAAGAGAGTGTCCCGACGTCATCATCATGGACGTGATGATGCCCAGAATGGATGGCCTGGAATGCATCCGGCGACTTCGGGAGAACCCTGTCACGCACGACATTCCGATCATCGTCCTGAGTGCCAAGTCCGATAAGGACGACATCCTTGCCGGATTGAGTACTGGTGCGGAAGATTATCTGATCAAACCCATCCGCACCGATGAGCTGCTCATTCGCGTTCGATCGATGGTCCGCCTTCACCGCAAGCACAAGTCCCTGATCCAGAGTTATGAAGTCCGAGGAGAGCAGACACGCATTTTGTCGCTCGCACTCGATTATTGTCGACTTCTGGGAACGTCCTCCGAACTCGATGAAGTGCTCCAGCACACGATCGCCGCGACCTCCCAGATGACCGGATGCGGGCGCGTATCGATCATGTTGCCAGACGCCGACCAGAGTTCCCTCCGCATCGCAGCAAGCATCGGAATCGATTCTGAGATCGCAGAGAAAGTCAGAGTGCCCATCGGTGAAGCGGTCGCAGGGAGCGTTTTTGAGTCTGGACAGGCGGTGGTGGTCAACGCCCAGGAAAATGACACCTATGTCCTCAGCAAGTACGAAACATTCGTCTTTTCAAGTGTTCCGCTCCTCTCCATGCCCGTGGAGGCTGCGGACCAGATCGTGGGCGTACTCAATATGACCGATCGTCGTGGCGGACGATCCTTCACGCCGCAGGAACTGGAATATATCGATCTGATTGCAGGCGTCGCCGGGTCAGCCATCCACAACATCATCAACCGTCAGGCACGCGATGATGCACGCGACTCCATCGTACTGGCGCTCGCCAAACTGGCGGAACACAGAGATTCTGACACAGGAAAACATCTCGACCGCGTCACACGCTATTGCCTGATGCTGGCGGAGGAGCTGCGGACCAGGCCAGAGTTCCAGTCACAGATCGACGATGCCTTCCTCCACGCACTCGCCAGGGCTGCTCCCATTCATGATATCGGGAAGGTCGCCATCCCCGACCACATCCTCCTCAAACCCGGAAAGCTTACGCCAGATGAAATGGCGATCATGCAGACCCATGCACAGGTCGGTGCCGACACGATTCGATCTCTGATTGAGGAAAATCCGGGAATTCCGTTTCTGGTGCTGGCGGAGGAAATCGCAGCCGGGCATCACGAATGGGTCGATGGCAGCGGGTACCCGTCCGGGCTTCGTGGGAGTGAAATACCGCTGTCGGCTCGGATTCTCGCGGTGGCTGACGTCTACGACGCCCTCCGGACAGAACGCCCCTACAAAAAGTCCTTCTCCCACGAGAAAGCTCGCCAGATCATCACCAGGTCAAAAGGTGTCCAGTTTGATTCCGACGTTGTGAATGCATTTCTCGTACTGGAAGATCAATTCATAGCGCTCTCCGGAGAACTTGCTGACCCGTCAACGCGCCCGGATGCGTGCGATTCTGAGGACGGATACAACGAGCAGCCACGCGACACCCTCCCGAGGGTGGCTCACACGACATAACCCGACCCCCGAGGATGCCTCAAACGATACAACCCGCATACCTCTCCGGCGGACATCAGATCAGTGGGAAGTAAAGCACAGAAGCCCTTCGAGGAAATGTCATCCAGCAGCACAGCGTCACCCAGCAGCGCAAGCCGTCCAGCAGTATTCAGAAACGAATTTCACCCACGGGATGTGGCGGCAATCGCGACGCGAACGGTCCTGATGATCTCCAATTGAGGGCGGTAGGACTCGAACCTACGACTAGCGGCTTAAAAGGCCGATGCTCTACCGACTGAGCTACGCCCCCTCAGAATCGCAGCATCTTGCAACCTACATCGCAATTGGTCAAGCTCGATCGACCATCAATACCACCCGGCGTACGCGCATGGTCACGCACCTCATCAGAAGTGGGAAAGCCAACGCAGGATCGACCCATCGCACGATCGCGGCGCACACACGGTACAGACATTGACAGACCCACACTTTCACCCGTAGAAAGCACCAGTTCTCCACGCAGGCGACGCACCCACCAATCCGCAGTACCATCCCCCCATGAACACCCCCGATGGCCACACCGAAAACGCCCTCATCGCATGGTTCACCCGAACCCTGTCCGACACCCCGGACGGCGTCATCCTCGGCGTGGGCGACGACATGGCCATCCTCGAAACACCAGCCCACCACGCACTCCTGAGCAGCGACATGCTCCTCGACGGCGTACACTTCGACCTGAGCAAGCACACCCTGCACGACATCGGACACAAGGCAGCCGGATGCGTTCTCAGCGATTGTGCAGCCATGGCGGGCGAACCGGTGGCGGCCGTCGTATCGCTGGCGTTGCCAAAATCGTTCGGACAACAGGAGGTCGCGGAGTTGTACAGCGGGATGCGTCAGCAGTTCGACACCTTCGGCGTCTCCATCATCGGAGGAGACACGACCGCCTGGAACAGCGGACTGGTCATCGACGTATCGCTCATGGGCAGACCGGTATCAGGGTCGCAACCGATCAGAAGAAGTGGTGCGAGGGATGGCGATCTGCTCTATATCACCGGATTCCTGGGCGGAAGCATCCGAGGACACCACCTTCGATTCACACCCCGCATCCGGGAGGCGATGCAACTGATCACAGCTTGGGGACCGGATTTGCACGCGATGATCGACATCACGGACGGACTGGCGATAGACCTTCACCGGATGTGCGACGCATCCGGTATGGGTGCAGAACTGGATGCCCCGGCATTGCAGAACGTCGCAAGCGAAGACGCGAAGGCGTTGGCGTCTGAGGATGGTCGCGGTACGATAGAGCATGTACTGTCGGATGGCGAAGATTTTGAACTATTGATCGCAGCCGACCCGGGCGCGACTATCCAGCAAGGTCACGAAGCAACCCTGCATCGCATCGGGCGGATCACAACCCAGGGCGTCACACTCAAACATGCAGACGGGAAAATCGAAACACTCTCAGCAGCAGGATACGACCATCTAAAATGACCACCACACACATCACCTTGACAAGCAGCAGCCCGGAGGACACGCAACGCATCGGTGCAAACCTTGGCGGAGCATTGTACCCTGGTGCGTGCGTCGCGCTGATCGGAAACCTCGGAGCAGGAAAAACCGAGCTGACGAAGGGCATCGCCCGCGGTCTTGCCGTCCCGGAAGACATCTCCGTCAACAGCCCCACCTTCATCCTCATCAACGAATATCCCGGACGACTGCACATATACCACCTGGACGCCTACCGTCTCAGTGGTACCGCAGAACTGGACGCGCTGGGATTCGAGGAGATGGTCCGTGGAGATCAATGTGCGGTTGTGGAATGGGCAGACCGTACTCCGGACGCACTCCCCGAGGACCGCATCATCGTGCGCATCACACACAAGGAAGACCAGACACGCGACATCGACATTGAAGCAACGGGCGAACAATCCAGAAAGGCAATCGACAAAATGTAGTCGTAGGGTCCGCTGTGCAGACCATGTGCAACCCGCACCGCCTTGACGAACAGACCGCGCAAAGTAGGATCGCCCGTCGAACTGAGACCCTGAACCAGAATCCTTGCGAGCTAACATGGCCACTGCGAAAAAGAGCAACAAAACGAAGTCAAAAATGAAACGTATCGTGCGCGGCGACGGTCGAAAGGCTGCAGACCTGCGACCGGTCGTTATCAAGCGAGGATTTACAAAATCGACGGCTGGCTCTGTCCTGATCCAGTGCGGCGATACGCATGTCCTCTGCACCGCCACGTTCCAGGAGGGTGTCCCCAAGTGGAAAAAGGGGGAGGGGACAGGCTGGGTGACGGCTGAGTATGACATGCTCCCCGGATCGACCTCATCGCGACGCCCGCGAAATCGATCACGCATCGACGGTCGCACACAGGAAATACAACGTCTGATCGGTCGATCCCTTCGTGCGGTCGTCGATTTCAATGCCCTCGGCGAGAACACCATCATCCTCGATTGCGACGTATTGCAGGCAGACGGCGGGACGCGCACCGCGAGCATCACGGGTGCCTACGTCGCCATGGTCGATGCAGTCCGCGAAGGAATGCGACGCGGGGTCGTCACGAAGGATCCGATCCGCACAGCGGTGGCGGCTGTCAGTGTCGGCATCGTCGGCGGCGCAGCGCTTTCGGACCTCTGCTATGAGGAGGACGTCACTGCCGACGTGGACTGCAACGTCGTGATGACCGCCCGTGGAAAATTCATCGAGGTCCAGGGCACGGGTGAGGGCGCGGTCTATTCCCGGACTGAACTGGACAAACTGCTCGACCTCGCATCTGGAAGCATACGCAAACTCGTCGTCATGCAGAAAACCGCTCTGGCGAAGCGATTGAAGTGACAGGTGGTGGCAGTGTGTTAAGAATGCGTATTCGCACAATGGTGTCGTTATCGGGCGTGAGCATCTTCGCGATCGCGATGGGCGTGGGGTGTCAACAGACCGGCGAACCCTGGACCATCGAGGTCATCCGGCTGGACGACGCCGGCCATCGCCGCTCGGCGGAGGATGTCTCCCGCTCATTGAAACAAACACCCGGAATGCGGGCGGAGGACGTATACATCGTCGAAAAGGACGATTTCTCATCGGTGTATTATGGGCATTATTATCGGAAGATCGATCGCACGACCGGCGACCGCCACATCCCCGATGCACTCCGAAATGACCTGAAACTCATCAAAGACCTCGGCATCGCTGGGTCATCACCCCTGTTCCTGCACGCACGCATGACGCCGGAAGTGCAACCCGATGTAGGTCGTCCGGAATGGAACCTGCGCAACGCCAATGGTGTCTACACGTTGCAGGTCGCGGTCTTCTTTCCCACGGAGGACGTCACCCAGTACAAGGAACTGGCAGTCGCCTATGTAAAACAACTCCGTGAAAAGGGTTACGACGCGTACTACTACCACGCGGATGCAAAGAGCATCGTCACGGTCGGAATCTTTGGACAGGAAGCAGCCTATCGCACCGGTGGAAAAGTCGACTACAGCCCCGCCGTCCGATCCCTCCAGAGGAAAGAGCACTTCGCATACAACCTCAACAACGGACGAAGATGGTTCGCTCGCTCCGGTGAAAAAAGAGCACCCGTCCGGTCACTCCTCGTCAAAATCCCGAACAGGAAAACAGACGGCGGACCATGACACAGAAACCGGAAAAAACGCAACGCACCATCCTCATCGCAACGGGCAACGCCGGGAAACTCCGCGAAATCGTCGCCATCGCCAGCGAGATGGCATCCAGCGAACTGAACGTGGCGTGGAAAACGCTGGCCGATCTCGACCCATTCCCGGACGTCGTGGAAGATGGCGCAACATTCGCAGAAAACGCCGCGAAAAAAGCGATCCATTTCAGCAGACTTTCAGGACTGTGGACTCTGGCGGACGACAGCGGACTGGTCGTCGATACGCTGAACGGCGCACCAGGCGTGCGATCCGCCCGATACGCTGGTGAACCGTGTGTCGATTCCGCGAACAACACAAAACTCATCACAGCCCTCCATGGCATCCCACCTGAACACCGACAGGCCCGCTTCCACTGCGCCATGGCATTATCGGACGGAGAACGCATCCTGCTCACTTCCGAAGGCACGATCCAGGGACGCATCGTCGACACGCCACGCGGCTCAAACGGGTTCGGATACGACCCGCACTTCCTCGCCACAGAGTTCGATATGACAACCGCCGAAATGCTTCCAGACATGAAGGGGCGGGTAAGTCATCGCGGGCAGGCGCTCCGGAGCATGATCCCGCAACTGACCGCACTGCTCCGCTGGAAATCCCCGAAACACCCCAGATATCCTCACCATTAATCCACCCTGCCAGACCACCCTGGCAACCACTCCCAGCTAACACAATGGTTTCTGCACACCCAGACCCACCCACAACCACCCCTCAACCGGAATTCGTGAAGCACAACACCCATTATCCCGATACCCCACGTTACACATAAATTGTCGGCAACCCATGCGCGGTCGCCGACAGCAGACAGGTCAAATGACAGCACAGTCAGATGACAGCAGGTAAATGGTCCGCCAACGCAACTGATTGCAAGGCGGTTGGAGCGAGCGAACACACCGGAGAATCGTACAATGAACCCCGCAGGCATGAATGGATCGCGACGACAAAGGTCTCGACGACAAGAATCTCGACAGCAAGGATTGCTACGAAAATGGCACGTCCTGGTGACCACAGCCGTCGCCATGGCATTCATCGGTCTGGCATGTAGTTCAGGTGTCGGACCGGGGGGCAATCAGGGGGGCAACGACGCTGGTCTCATCAACGACGCCCTCAGCTTTGAGGGCTCGATGAGCGGAAAACTCGTCGATTCTCAATCCACACGCGGTGCAACGGAAACCACAACACTCGCACAAAGTGCCCCCGATTTCGACACCAGCAACACATGCGTCCGATTCAAGGACCTGGCCGGCAACGACCTGCTGGATGCCAATGGCCGCGTAATCGGCGAAGTCGAAGTCAAACCCGACGGATCGTTCGATGCGACCGGTCTTCCAGTCGGCAGCGATTTCACCGTATGCGGTGACATCGGAAAGGATGGCGACTGCGACATCGAAAGCTGCGTACAAATCCCCAGCACCAGCGGCGGGATGGATGGCGATCTCAACAACGTGACCGTCGACCCTCTCACAACCACGATCCTCGCCAAGCTCCGCGAACTCATCATGCAAAGCGGCATCGACATCCGCGACCTGCCAATCAGTCCGGTCGCCGTCGTCAAACGGGTCACAGATGCATACGAAAACCTCTTCGCAGAATCGGGCATTGAACACGAACTCACACTCGAGGACATCACAAATCTGTCCCCGGATCAGCTCGCAGAGCTGTTCGACAGCGTCATACCCAGTGGTGCACAAAGTGGCATGCGCCTCGTCGAAGGCAATCTCGACCTCGCCAGAGCAAGAGATGTCAACGCAGTCGCCCTAGCCGCAGCAAAGGTATTCCTCCGGGCAGGATTCCCCATCGTGGACGGACCCGATCTTCCGGACCTCAGCGAGTTGGCCAATCTCGATGGCGTCGAAATCCTCGACAAGGAAGACATCTTCGGGGAGGACGATGGACCCTTCCTCGATGAGTTCTCAGATGCCAACGAAAACCTCCCGATCGCACCCGCCCAGTTCGACGAAGATTTCTCAGATACCACCGTCTACGTCAGCATCTTCGCAGAACCGGATCGCAACTTCGAAAACGCAGAAGGCGGACCAGAGAACAACGGCGGACCACAACTACCTGCCATCAACGATTACATCCTCGCAAGACTGGCCAATATCCAGCTCCAGGGACGTCGCATCACCATGGGGCAGCTTTACGAACTGCTCACAAGCCTCGACAACGGACTTGGTGCACGCCTCACCTATTTCCTCTTCGATCCGAATTTCTTCGGACCCCCGCTCAATGTCTTCGAAACCGCAGACGGCAAGGGAAAAGCAATCAACCTCGAAAGACTCTTCTCGCGCCTCTTCGCAGCAGAGTTCGATATTTTCAGCCCCGAAGATTTCGACCGACAGGAAGTCGAATTCCGTGCACTCATCCAGGAGCTGCTCAGCGGGACCATCCCACCAACATTTGAACGAATGTTCGGTGCTTTCGCCACAGATCGCCTGCAGAGCATAGACGACATCGCAAACCGAATCCGACATGCACGGGCTCATCTACCCTTCAGCCGGTCCGGACCAAGCGAGTTCTACGTCGTGGCAGACGGAGATCCATTCCTGAACGCAAATGCGAGCAAGAACCCCGTCACCATCGACGCAGATGTCACTGTGGACGGCGAAGTGTTGTCACTCAACCTCAACAGCACAGGACAGGGAAAATTCTACCTCGGGTTCACAGAGCGAACCGAAACAGATGGCATCGTAGAGTTGATCGTGGCTGAGACAGGGCGAAATCTGCACTCAGACCGCGGACCCGTACGCGTCAACATGAACAACAACCGTCTCTTCGCCGACGTAAACGGTCAGCCATTCGTCGAGCTGGTATCCGAAAGCGGCACCTTCTACCCAGGTACCAGCGTAACCGTCATCAAGAGCGATTTTGTACCCATGCCCGGCGGTTTTGAAGAAAATCGCTTCGATTTCGAAGGGTTCGATGACGAATTCAACGAGTTCGAACCTGAAGATGTAAACGAAGAATTCGACCAGGAATTCATCGACGAAGAAATCATTGACGAAGAATTCATCGACGACGAATTCATCGACGAAGAAATCATTGACGAAGAAATCATTGACGAAGAAATCATCGACGAGGAAATCATCGATGACCCGGATACCGAACCACGCGACGATGACCCCATCGACGAACCGGCGTTGCGTGAAAATATCGATGGCCCCAACGACCAAATCTTCGTCCTCGCCACCGGAATTGGTCCAAACGCCAGTCCGGTCCGCGTTGACTACGACATCGCATCAGGCATCGCGACCCTCAACCCAGGCGGTCGCCACCTGGTCATGTTCCTCCCGGATTCCCAAGACACCGGCGTCTTCGCCCTCTTCAACGAAAACGCAGGACGCCCCTCGACCCTGGAGGATCCGAGCGCCTTCTTCGATGGACCGAGAAATCGCCCGGACCGCTTCGAAGAGTTCTTCAACGAATTCGATGAATTCAACGAGTTTGACGACTTCGAGAACATCGATGGGTTCATTGATGGATTTATTGACGACCTGCCCTTCGATGAAGAATTCATTGACTTCGAGAACCCCGATGGCGAATTCGACGAGGAATTCATCGATGAGGAATTTATCGACGACGAATTTATCGACGACGAATTCAACGACGAGAACTTCGACGACGAATTCATCGATGAGGAAAACCCTGACGGCGTGATTGACAACCCAGACGATGCGCTCGGCGGCGATCTCATCGACCCGGCCCAGGCAGACGAAAATACCGACATGGCCGCCGATGATGGAACGATTGATATCATTGACGACATCACGGATGAAGTCACAGATGAAGTGACCGACGAGTTGATCGAGGAAGTGATCGACGAGGATTTCAATGACACGGAAGAAGTCACAGATTTCGCAGAGTTCGAGGAATTCAGCGGTTTCGAGGGATTCGTCGATCAGGGACTCATCCTCATCGACGTTGAAACCCAGCTCGCAGGCGTGGACCTCGGTCGATCCAGCTTCACATTCGTCTTCGGAACCGAAGTACCAAACCCCGGTTACGACCCCTCAGGCGACCCGTTCTACGACGACCTGAACGCCAACGGCCAGCACGATGAGAACGAGCCAACCGCGCCATTCCGGGCGACGCTCTTCGATTCCAGCGACTGGCGATCCACCGACATCCGACTCTACTACCGTCGTGCGGACAACAACGAATCCGTGCTCTTCGACAACATCAATTTCGATTCGGATACCCCACAGACGCTCAACGGAGTGGCCTTGGTTCCCCGTAACTATCTGCCACGCCAGAATGCGTTCCGATACAGTCGGCCAAACACCGCCATCAACCTCCTCCCCGCGTTCTTGCCGGCGGAGTTCTTCGATGGCACCCACGCGCTCAACCGCGACACGTAGTTGAACCCGTTCGCAGCCATCGCCGTGGTGAATCTGGTGATGGATCAGATTTTCAATATCGAAGCTGAAATCGACATCGATGGCCTTGGTCCGCTGCGACCGCAAACCGTGATTACCGATGCCGAGATGTTTGTGGCTCCCATCGACGATCCGTTCGTGCTGATGCTCAAGGGCTTTGTGGAGCGGTCCACACCAGCAACACCGGACGCGCAATAGCGCAACAGCACCGCAGCGCAATAGCGCAACAGCACCACAGTTGAATGCAGCAAATCTCCAGGCGAACCGCTTCACGGCGGTTCGTCTTTTTTTGTCATTTATGGGGTGCTGCTGGAACAATGAACCGTTCCAAAATGTCGAAAGTTGTCTGCGTCAGAATAGCCAGCATTGCGGCAGGAATTGCGCCCTGGAGGATCAGCGTGTGGTCGTTCAATCGGATGCCGGTCAGGATCGGTTGACCATAGCCCCCGGCGGCGATGAGCGCTCCGAGCGTTGCGAATCCGACGTTGACGACGGCTGCGATTTTGACGCCAGCCAGGATGGATCGGGCTGCCAGGGGTAATTCGATCTGGAAAAGCGTCGCCATCGGGGACAGCCCAAGGGCGTCGGCGGACTCGCGCAGTGGAGCAGGGATGCCGACCAGCCCGGCATGGGTGTTTCGGACGATGGGGAGCAGGCTGTAGACGAAAAGCGCAATAATTGCCGGTGTGTCGCCGACGCTGCGGAGACCGATGGCAGCCAGGATCGGCATGAGCAGAACCAGGAGCGCCAGCGATGGGATCGTCTGGAGGATTCCGACGATCGCCAGAAGCGCCTGCCCCAGCTTGCGCCGCTTTGAGGCGATTACGCCGATGGGGATGGCGACGAGAATTGCAGCGAAGGTGGAAGTCGAGACGAGGAAGAGATGCTCCTTCGTGTTTCGCCAGATCTGGGCTGTGCGGGATTCGACGGCGCGGTTCGCCTCGATGTCGAGCGTCTGGTTGAGGAAATCGTTGGCGACGATGGCTTCTGGGACTCGGTCGAGTTTTGCCCTGGCGTTGAGGGCGGTCATGGTTGGGTTGTCGATTGTTGTGGCGAGTCGGCTGATGGCAGTGACAGCCTGTGAGTCGCGGGTTTCGAGGTCGGTCCGATAAAGGTAGACGGCGTAGTATTCCGGGAAATGGTCGCGATCGTCGGTGAGGGCGTGGAGATCGTAGTAGGCGATTTCGGCGTCGGTGGTGTAGAGGTCCATGACGTCGAGTGCTCCGGACTGGAGCGCCCGGTATGCCAGGGCGTGTTCGAGTCCGGCGACGTTTAATTGTGGTAAGTTGTATGATTTCTTCAGGGCTGGCCAACCGTCGTCGCGGTCGAGGAATTCGTTGGAAAATCCGAAGCGCAGATCGGGATGATTTTTGAGATCGGAGATTGTGTTGATGCCCAGTTCGGAGGATCGCTGTCTGGTCATGCCGAGGGCGTAGGTGTTGTTGAAGCCGAGCGGGCGGGTCATTTTGATGTTCTGTTTTGCCAGGGCTGCGTCGATGTCGTCGAGCGATTTGAGGTTTTGTCCTGCGAAAATTTCGTGCGTGATGGTGCCGGTGTATTCGGGGTAGAGGTCGATTTCGTCTGTTTTTAAGGCCTGGAAGAGGATTTGCGTGCCGCCGAACTCTGCCCGGTGGATTGCTCTGGTTCCGGTGGATTCGATCATGGCTGCTGCGATTTCGCCCAGGATGACGGATTCTGTGAAGGTTTTGGAGCCGATTTTGACGGGTTCGGAGGACACATCCGCAGCGTGACACTGGATCGCGAGGGTGGCGATTGCGAGGGTGGTGATTGCAGCATTCGTAATGCCATGGCGTGACACTTTCTGGTGGTGGGTGGTTCTCATAGCGTCGCTCCTGACGGAGAGATTGCTCCACGCTGGGCGTTTACGAATCGTGTGACGAAGGGGTCGGCGGGACGGTCGAGGAGGTCGTTGAAGATGCCCTGCTGGACGATTTTGCCATCCTGGAGGAGTACGATTTTGTCGGCGAAGTAGGCTGCTTCTGAGAGGTCGTGGGTGACCATGCAGACGGTTTTGCTGAGTCGGAGGAAGATGTCCCTGAGGTCGGTCTGGAGTTCGGACCGGATGATGGGGTCGAGGGCGCCGAGGGGTTCGTCGAGTAGGAGGAGGTCGGGGTCGAGGAAGAGGGCTCGCATGAGGGCGACGCGCTGGCGTTGTCCGCCGGAGAGTTGCGTCGGGTGGCGGTCGAGGCAGTGGGCTGGGAGGGGGGTGAGTTCTCTCAACTCGTCGAGTCGGCGGTTGATGTCGGATTTTGTGTGTTTGAGGTGTCGGGCGAGGATGGTGACGTTGTCGCGTGCGGTGAGGTGTGGGAAGAGGCCTCCATCCTGGATGACGTAGCCGATGCGGTGTCTGATGGTGGTGATGTTCTGTTCGGTGAGGGGGTTTCCTTCGAAGGTGATGCTGCCTGTGGTCGGTGTGATGAGGCGGATGATGAGTCTTAGGAGTGTTGATTTTCCGCATCCGCTTTGACCTATGAGGACGGTGGTTTTTCCTGTGGGGATGTCGAGGGTTGTGGATTTGAGCGCGCAGAGGTTTCCGTAGGTTTTGCTGACTGCTTTGAGTTGTATGAGCGTGTTTCTATTTGTCATTGGTCTATCCGATCTACACGGTACTGGTTGATAAGGGTTGACGCTATCCCGTGCTGAGAGCGTCTGGCCGTCTGCCCCCAGCCGAGGGCGGCTGGTCTACATTGGTTCCGACGGGTCGGCCTCCAACCGAGGGCGGATGGGGTCATTGATCCCGACGGGTTTTCATGGAGGGCAGACGCACAAAAAGGTGTGCCCACTCCTCCTCCATCTATACAACTTGCCTGGTGATCTGTTTTTTCTGGTGCATGTCGCACTGGCGTGGCATATTTTGCGCGAGAATGCTGCGTGGCGCTGCCTGAACGGCGTTTATTAAAGTGGATATTTATTTTATTTTTTCTGATTTTCTGCTTAGAACATCCATCGGCACGACCATTCCGGGCAGCCATCGGGCATGTCAGCCAGCGGTAGAGCGGTGCTGGAGACCGGCGATCGAGGGTCTGTATCGCGGGGCAATCTCTCTGCGAACCGCTCTGGGTTTTGGGATCCCGATGTGCCATGGCGCGAACGGCTGAATCTGCTCGCTTTTGCTGAAGAGCGGTGGGTGTGCGGTCTTCGACGATCGGCGGATCTCCACAATTGACGCCCGTGGTTTGTGTCGGGAGTTGTCGGGATGAGTAAGAATAGCTACAGCAAACTTGAAATAACTGGGTGACGAGAGCGAATGGGGTTATATTGTATTCGGTCGCTGTGATGCTGGCTGCGTGGTTGCCCATGGAACCTTGTGCGGTTGCTTGTGGATACTGGCGTGGTTGCTTGCGGGCCAATGCGTTCTGAGCCGGGGATGCATCATTCAAATCCATCGCTTTGAAGTGGGCGAAGTCCGCTTTGCAGGTCGCGTATCAGGTGTCTTCTATGTCCGACAGCCTTACACATGCAGATGAGCCATCGCAGGCAGATGAGCAATCGCAGGCAGATGAGCTATCGCAGGTGGTTGCAGATGGGCTTGCGGAGTCTGATGCAGAGGGTCTGGCGGAATCAGGTGCAGAGGGGCTGGCGGAATCAGAGACACATGCTGCGGAGTCGCATGCAGGTGCTGAGGTGCTGGGGTTGCGTCATTTTCCGCTTGTGGTGACTTCTCCGGGGAAGGTGTTTTCGCTGGTTGAGGATAATGGTGCGTATGGGTGGGCGCTGACGGTGCTGCTGACGCTGGTGTCGCTGATTGGGTATGTGCAGGTGCAGAGCGGGTTGATCGATCAGTCTCTGGATCAGCAGACGGAGAAGAAGCTGGCGCAGGTGGAGGCAGAACAGGGGACGCTGGTGGATCGGATCCGATTGAAAGAGACGATGGAGGATGTGCGGCAGCAAGGGGTGTTTCTGAAGCTGATCAGTAAGCTGTTTGCGTATGTTCTGTCGCCGGTGTCGCTGCTGGTGTCGTTTCTGCTGATTTCTGCCTTTCTGTATGCGGTTGTGGCGCTCACCGGGCGTAAGCCGGAGTTTCATACGCTGATGTCGATTTGTGTGTATGCGGGGTTTGTTGAGCTGATTGCGCATCTGCTGGGTGTGTCGATGATGTTTTATTATCGGTCCCTGGACGTTGGTACTACGTTGAAGGGGCTGGGTGCTGCTGGCGAGGCGACGGTGTGGGCTGCTGTTGATCCGTTTCAGATGTGGTTCTGGGTATTGGTGGGTATTGGACTGACTGTGACGCGTCAGCTTAGTCGGCGGATGGCGATTGTATCGACGGTGTTGCTGTGTCATGTTGGGATCGGGTTGCGGGTTGGGGTTGAATTTGGTGCTGGTGGTATTTGATGTGCGGTGCTCGCTGGGACACAGCCGAGGGCGGCTGTGCTACATGTGATTGGAGGATCGGTGATTTGATGCGTGGATTGATTACGATTTTGGTTCTTGCGGGGGTTTGTGGCGGGGTGTTTTACCTCGGGAGCTTACGCAATGAACAGGAGGATAAGCCATTATTGAATGTGGCTGACGATGTTGCGATTACGGTGTCTGTCGCCAAGCCGATGCTTGAGGATATTGTGCGTCTTGTTCAGGCGCCTGGAGATGTTGAGGCGGTTCTGGAGGTTGATGTCAGTGCTGAGATCGTTGCGAAGATCGAAGAGATGCCTGTTGAAGAGGGATGTGTTGTTAAGAAGGGTGATCTTCTGTGTCGGTTGAATGATGACAATTTGCGTGCTCAGGTTGAATCTGGTGAGGCGAGGGTACGACAGTTGGAGGCTGCTGTTCAGGGTGCTGAGGCTGATTGCGAGAAGGCGAAGCGTGATCTTGATCGTCAGGTTTTGTTGTCTGAGGCTGAGGCGACGAGTGATCTTGAGTTTCTGAATTATCAGACTGGGTTCAAGAAGGCTGACGCTGTTTTGAAGATGCGCAAGGAGGAGCTTGTTGAGGCGCAGGCGATCTTGAAGCGTGGTTTTGATGATCTGAAGAAGACGATTATTGAGGCTCCTATTGATGGTGTGATTGCGAAGTTGAGTGCGAAGCAGGGTGAGGTTGTGGTGACAGGAACGATGAACAATCCTGGGACAGTGATCATGACGGTTGCGGACCTGTCTCGGATGCAGGTTCGTGCTCGCGTTGATGAGGTTGATGTACCGCTGGTGCATGCTGGTCAGAAGGCGCGTGTGTATTTGCAGGCTGCCCATGATCTTCCGGTTCCTGCCCGGGTTGTGCGTGTTGCATCGAAGGGGTCGCGTGTGAGCGGTCGGGATGTTGTGACGTTTGAGACGATTCTGGAGGTTCTGTCGAACGATCCTCGGATCAAGCCTGGGATGACTGCGAATGTTGAGGTGGAAGTTGCGAGCAGTGTGGGGGCGCTTACGGTTCCGGTGGAGTCGGTGGTGCATCGGATGCGTAAGGAGCTTCCGGATGCTGTTGTGGCGGAGTTTGATAAGCGTCAGGATGATCTTGATTTGTCTGACCGGGCGCGGCTGGCGCAGTATATCAAGGTTGTTTATGTGATGAAGGGCGAGGTTGCTGAGGTTCGGTTGATCAAGCCTGGTATTGCGGATACGCGTCGTGTTGAGCTTGTGGAGGGTGTTCTGGCGGAGGATACGGTGATTGTGGGTCCGTATCGGAGTCTGGATCAGCTTGAGGATGGGAAGAAGGTTGCGCTTGCTGATGATGAGATGCCAGCGGTTGATGAGAAGCCTGCGGATGAGGATGAGGCGTTGGCTGACGGTAAGGGGGATGGGGATGATGGGGATGACAGTGGAGATGATGGGGAAGAGGAGAAGGAAAAGGCCGCTCAGGACAAGGATGAGGATGACGATGTGATGGCGTCGGGTCAGAAACCATGAGTTCACCGGTTACTGCGAATTCTAATGGTCGAGACAACGCTGTGGGAGGTGAGAACCTGATCGAGCTGGTTGATATTGAGAAGATCTACCGTGTGGGGACGGAGATTGTGCGGGCGCTGCGTGGGGTGACGCTCTCGATCGCGGAGAATGAATACGTTGCGATTATGGGTCCGTCGGGGTCTGGTAAGAGCACGATGATGAATATTCTGGGGTGTCTTGATATTCCGACGAGTGGAAAATATTCGCTGCGGGGGAAGGATGTGGCGAAGCTGTCGCAGTCGCGTCTTGCCCGTATTCGTGGGGGTCAGATCGGGTTTGTGTTTCAATCGTTTGAGCTGCTGCCGCGGACGACGGCGCTGAAGAATGTTCAGCTTCCGCTGGTGTATACGCAGACGCCGAATCGCAGGCAGCGGGCGATGGCTGCCCTTGATCGCGTGGGTTTGTCGGATCGTGCGACGCATCGTCCGAATCAATTATCGGGCGGTCAGAAGCAGCGTGTTGCGATCGCGCGGGCGCTCGCACAGGAGCCGGATATTATTCTGGCGGACGAGCCGACGGGGAATCTTGATAGTAAGACGGGCGACGAGATCATGATGATCTTCGATTCGCTTCATGCTGAGGGGCAGACGATTATCATCGTGACGCATGAGGAGGAGATCGCTGCTCAGTGTCAGCGGGTGATCCGGTTGAAGGATGGGCTTGTTGCTTCGGATGTGACGAAATCGAAGGAGGGTGGTGCTGCGAACGGTCCATCTGCCGGTGGTGCTGATGGTGAATCCGACGCTCTGGTCGATGAAGTCGTGGTGCCGTGATGAGTTTTTTGCTCAGACTATTCGGCTGGCTGGTGAGACTCCCTACGCGTCTTCCGCGATTGCTGTGGGGGTCGATTTCCCGGACGGGCCAGAATATCGCCACAGCCTTGATTCAGATTCGTGCGAATACGGGGCGGTCGATTTTGACGACGCTTGGGATTGTGATTGCGGTGATGTCGATCATCGTGGTGGTATCGTTTGTCGAGGGTTTTGGGAACTATATGACGACGATGCTGCGGGGGTATGGGACGCAGTATATGATCGTGTATCCGTATACGCCGCCATCGCTGCGACGGGCTGGGATGCGGGGCGTGACGCTGGATGTTGACGATGTTCGCGCGGTGGGTGCGTGTAAGGATGTGCGTCGGATTTCGCCGTTCGTGTTCTCGAGTGCTGAGGTTAAATTCGGGAAGGAGACGGCTGAGGATATCGCGATCCGGGGGGTGGCTGAGCATTATCAGACGATTCGGAATTTCTTTGTGGATGAGGGTCGGTTTTTCGGTCCGGTTGATATCGACAATGGCGCGTATGTGTGCGTGCTTGGGCGGACGTTGCTGAAGCTGCTTCATTGCAATGAGAGCGTTGTCGGAGAGTATATTCGCATTGACGATATGCGGTTCAAGGTGATCGGACTTCTGGAACCGAAGGGGAGCTTTTTCGGCGAGGATCAGGATCAGACGATCATCATTCCTTACACGACTGCCATCAAGATGTATCCCAATTTGCGTGACAGTATGCCGTTTCTGGCGGAGGCTGAGAGCGAGGATGTTATCGCTTTGGCGCAATCGCAGATCCGTCGGACGCTGCGTCAGCGACATAATCTGACGCAGGGGATGGCCAATGATTTTATCATCCGGCGTCAGGATGAGCAGCTTCGCGAATTTGAGAATGTGCGGAATCTATCGCAGGGGATATTGGCTGGGATTGTGAGCATATCGCTGCTGGTTGGTGGGATCGGGATTATGAATGTGTGTCTTGTTTCGGTGACGGAGCGGACGCGCGAGATCGGGTTGCGGAAAAGCGTTGGGGCGCGGCGTCGTGATATTATGATGCAGTTCTTAACGGAATCGATCGTGCTGTGTACTTTGGGCGGTGCGGTCGGGGTTGGGTTGGGGTTTGTGATATCGCAGATCGCCTCGCTGCATCCGAAGATGGTGGAGATGACGGTGCCGATGTGGTCGGTCGCGCTGGGGCTTGGGTTCTCTGCTGGTACGGGTCTTGTGTTTGGACTGATTCCGGCGTTCAAGGCTGCGATTATGCACCAGATTGATGCGTTGCGTCATGAGTAAGGTTAGATGAGTCAAGTTAGAATGAGTCAGGTTTGATGAGTCAGACGATGGTATCGCATCAATCCACGCGTAAGCTGCGGAGGCTGTTGTCTGCTGCGTCGCTGGTGCGTGCGCCGGGGGCTGTGGTGCGGTGGGTGTCTGGCGGGTTGTGGGGTCATTGGCAAAATGTGGTGACTGCGCTGGTGCAGATATGGGCGAATAAGGGGCGGGCGATGTTGACGACGCTGGGGATCGTCATCGCGGTGACATCGACGATTACGGTCGTATCGATGGTGCAGGGGTTCGGTGATTATGTCACGAATATGCTTCGGAATTTCGGGACGAATATGATCTTCGTGCATCCGTGGCAGCCAGCCGGGATGCGGGGGATGATGCTGGGTCGCATCACGATGGATGTGGACGACGTGCGTGCGGTGGGTGCGCGGTGCGATAAGATTCGTCGGATTTCGCCGATGATCTTCTCGAATGCGACGATCGAATATGGGCGGGACAAGATCGAAAATGTCGATTTTCAGGGTGCGACGGAACAGTTTCAGACGATTCGCAGCTATACGGTCGAGCATGGTCGATTTTTCGGACCGATCGACATCGATGCCGGGTCGTATTCGTGCGTGCTTGGTGCGTCGGTGTTGAAACGGCTGAACGCGGATCGGTCGATCGTCGGTGATTATGTGATTATCAATGGGATGCGATTTCTTGTGCTCGGGGTGTTCGAGCCCAAGGGGTCTGCCATGGGGAACGATCAGGACGATTTGATTCTTGTCCCGTATACGACGTCGCTGAAGATGGCTCCGTTCTGGGCGCGGTTTATGGGGTTTATTGCTGAGGCTGACGGTGAGGAGAATGTCGAGGAAAGCTGTTTGCAGATGACGCGAGTTTTGCGTGAGCGACATGGATTGCAGCCGGGGGATCCGAACGATTTTCGCATATTTCGGCAGGATGAGATTCTGGCGGATTTCGAGCGCGTGAAGATTATTGCGACGAGTGCGCTGGCGAGTATCGTGGGGATTTCGCTGATCGTTGGTGGGATTGGGATTATGAATGTGTGCCTGGTTTCGGTGACGGAGCGTACGCGGGAGATTGGATTGCGCAAGAGCATCGGTGCGCGGCGGCGGGATATTCTGTTTCAATTTCTGACCGAGGCGATCGTGCTTGCTGTCGCGGGTGGTGCGATGGGCGTGGTGCTGGGATACGCGATCTGCGCCCTTGCCTCGCAGCATCCGAGCATGGTGGATATTTCCGTACCGTACTGGGTGGTTCTGCTGGCGTTGGGATTCTCTGCCACCGTGGGTCTCGTCTTTGGGTTGATCCCTGCGTTCAAGGCTGCCATTCTCCATCCGATCGACGCGCTGCGACACGAGTAACGATCATTGGCATGCAATAGCATGCCCTACAGTGGGCCGACCATAGATATCATCGTTGTCAGTAGAACAATCGAAAAGGATATGGAGCAGTTGCTGCCGATAGGGAATGTATGGTCTGGTTCTTCCTCACACGCTCGGATGCGTTGCGCGCGGACAATGGGTGCAGAAGCGGTTCGTTCTGCGGTCGGTGGGTTTCCACGCTGGCGTGCATTCTCATTTTGGCAGTGGTCTGTCCGGTGATCGCGCAGGAATTGCGCGTTGACGACTCCGCTGGAGGTGAATCCGTCGAGCGTCGGGATTCCGGAAAGGAGCAGGAAGACCGTCGGCGACGCGATGATGATGCACAGTTGACGTCTGCCCGGCGACTGATTCATCACTTCGATTTCGATGAGCGCGAGGACGGGAACCTTGAGTCTACACCGAAGTTCTGGATACCCTTCGAGGGGGATTCGTTTCCTCGGTATGCGACCGGTGCGTTCGACGATGAGGTTGGATATGAGGATCCACCATCGCTTCGACTGCAAACGCAGGGTCGGAATGCTGCCTATCGTTACAACGGTCTGGACACGGAGGTTGATACCCGGAGTGAGTATTTGATCGTCGCGTGGGTTCGGGGTGAGCATCTTGAGCATGCGCGGGCGGCGTTGAGTGCGTATTATATGGACCACAACCGCGAGCCAATCGTTGAGACGCAGGTGTTCAGCGAGCTGGTCGGTGGTGATCCTGAGGATATGAGCTGGCATCGCGTTGAGCTGTATCTACCGGTGGGTCCGCGACGTTCTGCGACGATCGGTGTGACTGCGTGGGTGGTTCAGCCTGAAGTCTGGGATCAGCGTCCTCGCGAAAAGCGACACATCGACGCGTTTGATGTTGAGGCTGGTGCGTGGATTGATGACATACGTATTTTTCGTCTTCCGCGTGTTCTGATGCGGACGAACGCTCCGGGGAATGTGATCGGTGCAGAGCAAGGCGCGGCGTTATTCGTGTCGGTGGTGGATTCGTCAGATACCGAGGTTCAGGCACGATTGACGGTGGAGGATTTTGAAGGCCAGGTCGTCGCGGATCGCCCCCTTCCACTGCATTCGGAGATATCCGAAAGCCCGATCAGGATTCCGCTTGCCGGGTTTGAAGATGGGTTATATCGGGCGCGTGTCTGGGTGTCCGCTCGTGGTGTCACGCTCGCTCAGCGTATTTTGGTTTTCGCGAAGATTCACTGGGCTGAGGGTGACAAGTCATTGGGGAACCGCGCCTTCGGGATATCGCTTGCGGTCGAATCTGCGACGCCCCCTCAGTTGAATCTTGCGATGTTGCGGAAACTGAATGTGGGTGCGGTGAAGATACCCGTGTGGTCCGGTTCTCAGAATATTCCGGATCTCGTGGATGCGGGCGAAGGCATGGATGCGATGCTGTATGGTTTGCTGAAGGCGCGTGTCTCCATCACCGGCGTGCTTGCAGGACCGCCCGCTTCACATATGCGGAGTGCAGGAGCCTATTCTGTGTCCCTGCTGACCTTGCTCTCGGAGAAGGTGGAACTCTGGGATAAGGAGCTGGTGCGTGTCTTTGCGCCTTATTCGAGCGTGTTTACCTCATGGCAGATTGGTTCGGATGAAGATGTAGACCTGGCCGTCGATCCACAACGCTGGGTAATTGCGGATCGTGTGCGTCAGGCGATGGCAGAACTGAACACCGCGATGCGATTGACTGTCCCAGGGACCGTTTCGTGGTTTCCCGAGGAGCAACCGCCCGGAGAAAACAAGGTCAGCTATGTGATCGAAGATTTTATACAGCCAGATTATATTGGCGATCATCTTGCTGCCTATCGAGATGCAGGTTGGCCTCTGACGTCTGCGTACCTGAAAATGTCGTCGGACCCTATGGAGGGCGTTGATCTCGATGTGCGTCTGGGAGAATGGTGCAAGCGGTTGATCATGACGCGACACGCGGGCGTTGAGACGATCTATGTCCCGCAAGTGTGGCATACGCGGTACGGACCGGAAGGAGCCGTCACCGAGCCTGATCCGGAATTTCTGATTTTGCACACGGTGATTCGGACCCTTGGTGAATCGACACCGGCTGGAGATGTCTATGTCGCACCGGGTGTGACAGCCTTGGCCTTTGAGCATGAGGATGAAGTTGTGCTTGCGCTGTGGGATCAGTCTGCAGGTGATTGGACGCGTAAACACACCATTCAGCTTGGTGGTCGTGCGCACGAGGTTATCGACATGTGGGGTCTGCGTCGTCCGATCGAACTGGCAATCGATGGCCGACACATCATCGAGCTTTCCCGCAATCCCGTGTTTGTGCGTGGTGTGGAAAAGTGGATGTTGACGCTCCGAACCCTGCTGACGTTCACACCCAATCCGGTGGCCTACACGATCGGAACACATCAACATAGGCTAAGTCTGGTGAATCCTCACAGGGTTCCGCTGGCGGGTTCGATTGAGCTGGGAGTCCCGGAAGAGTGGAGTATCGTCCCGAGGATTTTCCGCTTTTCGGTTCCAGCTGGCGAGACCTTCGAGAAGCGGCTGGAGGTTCAGTTCCCTCGGAACGAAACCGCTGGCGAGCGGCAGTTGATGGTCGAAGCGGACATTGAGGCTGAGCGGCGTTTTCGCTTTAAAATCCCACTTACAATCCGGCTTGGTTCCGACGATCTGGAGGTATGGGGTGTTACGTTCACCGAGGGCGACAAGCTGATCGTACTCCATAGCATGACGAACCATACAAACGAATCGTTGAACCTCAAAAGTACCACAGCCGCACCAGGCCGTGTCAGACAAAATCGAAAAATCCTGGACTTCCTCCCGGGGCAGACGATGACGTTCGAATATCATTTTCCAAGAGCTTCCCAGCTGCATGGTCGAGAAATTCGCCTGAATCTTCGCGAAATAAACGGGTCACGCATCCATAATATCGTTACGATCGCTGAATAGCGTCATCGGATGGCTTGATCCACTGCCCTGTAGATTGACTTTTGCGATGTCTGCCATATGGTCCATATGGGGCAGTCATGAAATCTGCGAGGATCTTACTGATGTATCGAACTGCATTGCTTTCTCTGGTCGCATCTGGTGTCCTCGGGGTGTGTGTCGGTGCGCTGTTTATCGGCGGCTGCGGGAACCTTGATTCCCTGTTATTGTCAAGCTTCGGTCAGATCACTCGAATCGCACCATCCCCTCTGCAGGCCGGCATTTACACGGGTGTGGTGGCCTGCAGCGACAGCTCAACGATTGACGGCGTATCATCATCATCCAGCACCGAAGCTGAACTATCAATCGCGATCGGGCCTGGTGGAATACCCGTGTCTGGTCGCACAGTCCTGAGACCCGGACGCACGCAGACAAGTCAGATTTCCGGGATCGACCTCCTTGAGACAATCACACGCGTTGTCACGGATGCAAACGGCGTCCTGGTTGACGGGAACGTCACGGTCGTCGCCAATGTCGACGGGCCCGCTCCACCGGCAGGCGACACTCGCAGTTCCGGGACTGAACGCACGACGTTTCTGGTGAACCCGACCAACCCCCTTGCGATAGACTATTCGTTCTCACTGCAGTTCGGATCGCTCGATGAAGGAGCCGAACCTGTCCTCGATCAGCAATGCAGTGGGACACTGACCCACATCACGGGATCGGAGGGCGATGTAGTATGTGACGACTGTTCCAGTTCTCCGGACTGCCTGACATGCGAGGAATATGCAGATGAGTTGATGAGATTACAGCGCGTCTTATCCACTGAGAATGTCTGCCAGGTGCTGGATTATAGCATTGCATCCATTGAATGCGCGTGTTGCGAAGACTCTGCCTCGGTCGCCTGTGACCAGTTGCTCATCGATTTTCAAGCACAGAGACTGCAAGCGCGTTGTCCATAGCAGAACAGAACAAGATCACTGACAACCACATAGGGTCCACTGGGAATCGCGTAGGGTCCGCTGTGCGGACCATTCTGGAGCAAGACGCAAGGGTCGATGGTCCGCAGCACAGCGGACCCTACAGAACTACTGCCTCTGGGAGGGTGAGGATCAGGGCAATCGCATCTAAATTGAGATCACGGATTCTGGCCAAGGAACGGCGATTCTTAGTGGGCATCCGAAAGTTGTTGTTGTGGTCCATCCGCGTTTCCGAACAGTCAGGCGGGTTTCGACGATTTAGATGCGATTGCC
>JAJRYY010000203.1 GCA_024275565.1 Planctomycetota bacterium | reverse complement strand
TATCCCGTTATCGGACTCGCTCAGGGTCCGGTGTGCGGATCGTCGGGCAGTGTGCGATCTACGGTTTGTGGGTGGGGGATTGGTTACGCGGATGCTCATGGTGGAGGCAGGTCAACCTTTCGCCTTGAGGCGAAAGAACGACCTGCCCTACATCACTGGCGGTGACCGGTGGGCGAGCTACCGGTGGTGCCTGGCGATGGGGGATGGGATGGTGGATCGGGCTATTTGGATTGCGGTTTCAGGTGGTTTGATCGTTGATCTTCGGGTTCCCCACCTCTGAAGAGGTGGGCCACCGTGTCTTAGGAGGTGGGGCACCGTGCTTGAGGAGGTTGGGGCACCGTGCTACATTCGTGATACAATGCAGAATCGACTCCCGACCCCCTTTTCTACCCGCTACCTGGCTGTTGACTCGTGGGTGGGTGGGGATAAAATTGACGGGTGTGGGTGTATGTTCGCTTGCGTTTGTTGTTTATGTCTCCGTGGCACAATTGGATAGCGCGTCGGCTTCCGAAGCCGAAGGTTACAGGTTCGATTCCTGTCGGGGACGGTTCAGTACGAATCATACAGGCCAATTCATACAGGCCGATTCATACGGGCCGATTCAGGCCGTACGACTCATCCATGTCGATTCAATCATGATGTTTGTCGAGCTTGCTGCAGTTCGTGGACCAGCGGTCGTGGTCAGGTGGGCTTCAGTTTTCGGGCTTGCTGATGGAAGCAGTCGCGGTCGCTCGTGCGCTGCGGGTGAGGTATAGCGTCAGCCAGGTTTTGAGGATCCAGTACCCCGCCAGGAATACGCCCTTCACCGTACCGCTGATCTTGCTCTTTCCGCGTCGGCGACGATAGGGAACGGGGAGCTGGAGGATGCGCAGGTTTTCCTCGATCGCCCGTATCTGCATCTCGATGGTCCAGCCAAAGCGTCGGTCCTGCATGTCGATACGCTCCAGTGATGATCGCCGAACTGCCCGAAACGGACCGAGGTCGTGGTAACGATATCCCCAGCCGAACCGGATGAGATGCGTGGCGAGCGCGTCGCCGAAGCGCTGCGGCAGTGACATTGAACCTCCTTCGCGGAGGGCTGCGATGCGGTTTCCGATCACAAGATCGTGGGTGCCCGTGAGGATCGGAGCTGCGAGGGATGGGATGAGGGATGGGTCGTCTGCGATGTCGGCGTCGAAGAATACGACCACGTCGATGTCGTCGGCGAGTCCGGCGATGGCAGCTTGACAGGCTGCACCGTACCCGCGATCAGGTGCATCTTCGACGGTGGCGCCGAGTGAGGCTGCGATGGAGGCGGTATCGTCGGTGGAACCGTTGTCGCCCACGATGATCTGCCCGAGTCGCAGAGGTGCGAGCATGGGCAGGAGTCGTCGGAGATTGTCTGCCTCGTTCAAGGCGGGAATCACCACGGCGACGCGTGATAGGTGTTCACGCGAGGACGCATCAGATGCCGCGGAGTCACATGCCGCGGAGTCACATGCCGCAGAGTCAGATGCCATGGAGAATGAACGGATTCGACGCGCGTTCAACACCGATGGTGGTTTCGGGACCGTGGCCTGAGAGTACGCGGGTATCGTCCGGTAATACGAGAAGCGTCTCTTTGATGTTCTTCATCAGCAATTCGCCGTCGGAATGGTGAAAATCCACGCGTCCGACACTTCCGGCGAACAAGGCGTCACCAACGAACACCAGCTCCTGCTCGGCGCAATACAAGCTTCTCCCGCCGGGGGAATGGCCTGCGACGTTGCCAATCATCCAACGCATACCGTCCAGCTCGATCGCATCGCCGACGGGTAAATCGCGGACGTCTTTTGCATTCTGGACGACGATTGGCATGCCCATGGAGGCTGATAGATTTTCGTTGGCGTCGGTCAGCATGATCCATTCTTCGCGGGCGAGGTATACGGGCAATGCATCAAACGCTTCCAGGACCGCATCGATTCCGGCGATGTGGTCGGCATGGGCGTGGGTCAGGACGATGGCGTCGGGCGTGAGGTTGTGGTCGCGGATGTAGCTGAGCATATGCGAGGCCTGCGGGGGCAGACCGGGGTCGATGATCCAGCATGGCGCGTCGTCGCGGAGATGAACCACGCAGCCATTCTGCATAAAAGCCGGGTCGTTCGTGATTTTGATAATGAGCTGTCTGTCGGTCATGGTCTATTCATCGCTTTCGTTTGGTTTGGTCATGTTGGTGCCGTCGCTGGTTGGGTCGGGCATGGTGAGGGACAATACGCCATCACTATCGAGCATGGCTGCAATTTCCGGTCGCTGATCCAACGCACGCCGCAGGGTCCGCGCCCGATCAGCCACCTCGGCTGGCGTGTACGCCTTCTCCACTTCGAGCAGGAGTTTCCGGGCTGTGAGATAGTGGCCGAGGTCCGTCTCCTTCTCAGCCAGCGCCAGCTTTCTCCGGGCGGTGATCTGGAATCGCTCATATAAACGCTGCGCATGAAGAATGTCGGACACTCGATATACAGCAGCGTGGCGAGGAATGGCCTCCACACGCGACAACGCATCACCCGGACGACGACCTTCATTCAGAACAGCTTCCGCCTCAGATAATAACGTCCTGACACGATCTCGACAGTGATCCTGAAACCAGTCGCTCGCCCGCTGAGTCAAATCTGGATCGAGAACGTGACCGATATCACGCGTCTGGAGGGTCAGTTTTGCGCCGTGGTTGCGGAGCAATGCCGTCCCCTCATGCAGGCGTTTTCGGTTAATATCGCGCGAACCAACGCCCACGAAAACCGGAAATTCGGGCCTGGCTGCGATGTGGTGAGCCGTCACGGTCGGCGGTACATAACAGGCAGTGACGGCGAGCGCCGTAGCGGGCGTCCCTTCGACGAATGCAAGATGGAGCGCCATCGCCCCGCCAGCGGAGTGCCCGGTGAGGAGGACGCGATCGGGGTCATGGGCGACGTTTTTCCGGACATAGTCGATCACAGCCCGGATGTGCGGGAGATCGGCATCGTTCCATCCGCGGGCAGATGCCTGGGGTGCTACGATGATGCATGGGATATCGTCATCCCGCTCGTCCGCATGCCCGTCGAAATGCTCGCTGGTATTACTCCGGTTTCGCTCACACCAGAATCTGAGGAGATCGTTCGCGCTGGTATTCGTCCCGTGGAGCACGAAAATGAGCGGGTATGGGGTCGCCGGGGCTGCTGAATCGGGGTGCGGGTATGCGGGACCAGTTTTGATGTCTCCGGGCACGGATTTGATGTCTACGGGAGCGTGCGACGGCCGGGCGATCATGAACTGGCCGGTGTCGAGGTAGACCCGTTCGATATGGCGACCCGCGCATCCATCGGGCGCTACGGGTTGATCGCCCGTCGAGACGGGTTGAACGCCCGCAGCGACGGTTGCTGAGAGCATCATCATGATCGCAAGTACCGACATGACGCGAAGTCTATCCGTGCTGTGCATCCGGGCAAGGAGGGTATTGCGATCATGGGACCGTGATTGCGGGCGAGTGCGTGTTTCAAGAGAGAGCATTGTGGTTCGATTCGGACTGCACAGGACAAAGCTGGCGGCGGCTGCGCTGCATTGGTTGCGATGCAGATTTGTTCGATTTCGGTCGGTTCCAGGCGGCCTTCTCCGGACCGTAGGTAGCTCGACTGCTCATACCAAGCCTTACCCATGCATTCATGGTCATGGCTCGGAAACGAAAACGTGTCCAATACGAAACACGACACTGTCAGATTGGGGCGATAATCCCCACCCAGGGCGTCTCCTGCTCACCACGGGACAGTGACACCGGACAACGGGTGTGCAGTTTCTCAACCACCACCCCAGTACTGAATCTCCACGAAGCAGCATCCCATAATACAAGGGGTACACCGCCTGAAACCACTTTTTCGCAAAGATTTACCGTAGCTCTTTGACCCCGCCACACTGCAGGCCTAATGTCTGACAGATTCAGAACACAACACGCAAAATCAGTGGTAAAGGCGACGTCACCGACCATGGAGGGTCACCCAACAGCGTTGCCGGGCTTAAAAACGCCGTCCCCAACAGCGGCGTTATCTTTCGCGAAGTTTGATGTACCCTCATCGGAGCGGGCCTCGCAATGCGGGGTGCCGCTCCCGCCCTTTTTACTCCCCATAGACAGCACCAGACAGTCCTGTGCAGTACTATGAAGTACCGGGCAATACCGTGCAGTACACCGTTCGCCAAGTGAAACCAGCACCCCCGTCTCCCAGTGCATTCCACACAGACGCCCCAGCATCCCAACCCATAAGGGAGATCCCCTACTCCCCCCGAAAAACCTCAGCCAATCCAGGAATAACCTTGCCTCCGCCACCCCCGATCTGTCACAATGCGCCAACGGCCGATAATCAAGCACAGTTGTCCAAAACAAGCATAGTTGTCCAAAACCCTGGGAGTCACTGGAACAGGAGAGTGAACCATGTCCATCGCTGCTATCCTCGCGCCCCTCATCGCATCCGCCCTGCCCACCGCAGGCCAGGAAAGCCTCGCCCTCCTCACAGACACAGGCTTCGACAACGGTTCAGGTCAGCCCCTCGGAATCCCAGTAGGCGACCTCGGCGACGGAACCGTCACAGCCCTGGTCTCCATTACCAACACCTCTGACGAGCGGTTTGGCATTGGTGCAGCCATCTTCGCATTCACAGCACCCGATAACCTCGATTATGACTTCGACTTCGTATGCCCCTTCTGCAACGACGGTGAATTTTTCTGGTTTATTGAGGTCGATAATAACTACGCACAGGCGGTGTGCGGTTGCGACGCCGGAGGGAGTCCTGCCCAACTGGAACCCGGCCAAACCATCGGCATCGGAACCCTGTCACTCAGCATCCCGGCTGACACTGTCCCCGGAACCGAATTCACTTTTGATTTTGCCTATGGAGGCTATGGTGATGGCATCTTCGTCGAAGATGTCGCATTCAACCCAATCTCCGTCGAATCAGGCACAACCGTCACCTTCGTAGCCGTCCCGGAACCCGCCTCCTGCCTACTCGTCGCAATCGGCCTGATGCTACTGAAACGCCGCCAAGCCTCGCGTACTACTGGCGGCTTGCCCGCCAGTGCGTCTTAGGAGTGCCAGTGCGTCTGAGGAGTGAGCGACCAAGCCATACGCAGCAGACGCCCATGATTGTGACAACGCCGAACCTCGCATAGAATAGTCACCGGAGCGGGCGGTGGTGATCGCCGGTCGGAGGGCGTTTTTCGTCTTCAGCCGGAGGAAAGTCCGAACTGGACAGGGCAGGGTGGTTGGTAACGCCAACCCGGGGCAACCCGAGGGAAAGTGCCACAGAAAACATACCGCCCAAGTCCGTCGCGCCGGCGACACAAGTGCATCAGAACCGCTGTTGCAGTGGTAGGGTCCGCTGTGCGGACCATCGGCCAGTGTGGACCATCAGATGGGTGGACCATCAGTTAGTGTGGCCCACCTCTTTAGAGGTGGGGGAGGCGAAGATTCTACAGGAGAAGTAGATGACGCCACGCAATACTCGCCCAGATAGCAGGCTGTCTGGACGCCACTGTCAGCAGTCAAGGTGTGTACTATGTCCCCGGCGCGGCGGACCGGTAAGGGTGAAATGGTGCGGTAAGAGCGCACCGCGCCGATGGTGACATCGGTGGCAGGGTAAACCCCACCCCCAGCAAACCCGCATAGGCGGCGACGAGGCGGCCCGTCTCACGATCCGCCCGAAGGCACGGTGAAGGCGTCAATGCGCCCCACCAAAATGTCATCCGGCGTTTCATCGTCGCGGGTAGGGCGCATGAGTCGGCGGGCGACCGTCGGCCTAGATAAATGATCGCCCGCACTCCCCATGATCGCTCGTCGATCGTGACGGAGTGCGAACAAAATTCGGCTTACAAGCCCGCTCCATTTTTTGGCCCGCTCCATTTTTTGGCCCGCTCCATTTTTTACACCCGCTCTCTGGACACGCCCAATTGGGACACGCATCACACAAGCGCGATCAGCCACGACAGACCAAGGATACCCAACGTCCCGATGCCGAGCAGAACCTGAATTCGCCCGCGTAGAATGATCCTGTCGCCCAATAATCCATACATGGCACCAACCATCAGCCCGCACAGAAAACCCGCGACATGGGCAGAGACATCAGTACGCCCACCCCCAGCACCGAGAAAACCCAGCAGGATCACCGCTCCGACGATGGGCGTATAGCGAGCAGGTTTTGACAAGCGCAAGTGTCGCCGTCGAATGGTCGCGTAGGCAGCGATCATCCCAAACGTCGCAAAAACCGCTGTCGATGCTCCGATGGAGGTGTGCAAGGCGTCGCGAACCCACGCATTGATCATATTTCCAGCGGCCCCAGCCAGCAGAATACTCATCCACGCCAATCCGGAACCCAGCAGTTGCCCCGCAAATAGCCCAATAAGACCCCCAGTCGCTATATTGGCCATCAGATGACTCGCGTCGGCATGAAGCGACAAAGCTGTCACAGTACGCCACCATTCCCCCTCACGGATCAAATCTGCATGTGTTTTGCCGGATTCAAGCAAAGTCGCACCAAAAACGACGTGGTGTTGCATCAGAAACACAAACAGCAAGACCAGTGAATACCCCAAGACGCCAATCCAGCCGCTGTCCAGCGTGCGCACCGGTGCATGATCGACCCATAAGGGCTGATTTTCCCTGTCGTATGCGTTGTTTTCGGCGCGGGCCTGCTCCGCCAGGCATGCGGGGACGACGATGATGAATTCGCCGGAATCCCGCCGGACCTGATAGGGGATCCCGGCTGCGCCCAGGACCAATGCGTAACGAGAGCACCCCCTGCGGCTGGAGCGGTAGATCTCCTCCACCGGTGTCAGTTTTCCCACCGATGCTGGTTTTCCTGCCGATGTCGGTTTTCCTGCCGATGTCGGATGGTCGTCCATTGTTTACCCTGCTCAGCCGTCGCGTTTTGGTTCAGTGAGTTGCAAGTCGTCGAGGAGGAGGATTTTTTTTCGCAGCGCTTCGTGTGCGGATTGTGCGCCCAGCGCTTTGATATTGAAGATGATTTTTCCGCCGCGCTCAAAATAATCCTTCAATGTTATCTTGAGTGTCGCATCCTGGAACATAAGCTCGACGCGGTCGATCTGGTCCTGAGATTTCTGGGCGACGATTCTATACTCCTCCAGCTCACGGTGCTCGCCGAGGATTCCGCCAAGCGCGGGAATGCCAAGCAATACAACCAGGACGCCCGCAGTGCCCAATATTGCAAGGGCGTACTGACCAAATCCTACAGACATGCCAATGGCTGCCATGACCCAGATCGTGGCGGCGGTCGTCAAGCCCACAATGCCCCGCGAATCACGGATGATGGCTCCCGCCCCGAGGAAACCAACGCCTGAGACGATCTGTGCTGCGATGCGTGTACGGTCGGTATCGTCTCCAATGAGCGTCTGGGAGGCGATGGCGAACACACATGATCCGACACAAATCAATATATTTGTACGAAAGCCGGCTGGCTTGTCACGCATTGCGCGTTCAAAACCGACCGTGCTGCCAAGTATGATCGCAAACATCAGCCTCATGCCAATCTGCCATGTGCTGACTTCTTCAACCACCTGCATCAACGTCGCATTCATGCTCAATGACCTCCTCATTCCAGCGATCCGTATGCGTCCGCATAGTGTTTCCGTCCTGAGACACACCGTCAAGTCGCGGATCGTCAAGTATCTGCCTGTTCCAAATTTGTCCCGTACAGTTGATTCACGACCTGCCCCAGTGACTTCTGTGGAGCATTGGCTGCATCCCCTGCGACGGTTTCGCCATTGGGATTCCCGCTGCGATCCGCTTTTGCGTATTTGCGAGTCGTCTCAAAGCGTGCGGCATCGATCCGGCGATGCTCTGCCAGAATTTTTGACAATGCGATAAGTTCATCGGTTTTGATCTCCTCGGAATCGATGATGGTTTTGACGATGCTACCCACAATGAGGAGATATGCCTCCTGTGTGGCGATTTCCGGGTCCTGCTCCCGTGTGACTCCAAACATGCCGCGTAGAAACCTCCCAATCCAGTGCATGCGCCTTCGGTGTTCGATGATTTTCGTTGGCGGTACGATGTCGGGCATCGGCATACCTGATATGCCCGGCGTACCTGATGAGCTTTGTGGGTTGATTTCCGGATGAGAACCTGGGTTTTCAAGCTTGCCTGGGTTTCCAAGGTTGCCTGCATCCATAAGGTTGCCTGCGTCCGCCTGATTGATGGTATCGGACTGGTTGATTGTTTCGGTCTGGTTGATGGTTTCGGTCTGGTTGATGGTTTCGGTCTGGTTGATTGATTCGGTCTGGTTGCTTGCATGGGTATGCTCGTTTCTGTTGGTTGCCCGCTGTTTCTTCATCTGAGCACGCGCTGCCCGGGCGATCGCTTTTGTTTTCTGGCGTCGTCTCATGATTGTTCCTCCGCATTCATGTCGTCTGGATTCAAGGCTGGGTCTCTGATGGCGCACTCTGCGATCTCCAGACCGCTTGCGGTGATTCTGAACCATCGCTTTCGCCAGGGCGTCATGCGTGCATCCTGCTCTGAGGATGCTATGACGCGTCCGATGTATCCCTTTTCCAGCAGGTAGTAGATGTCGCGATTGAAATGGTTCCATTCCAGGGTTGGGAAAACTGCCAGCAGACTGCGCATGATAATGCCCGACTGCAGGGCAGCGGGGTAAATCATTCTGAGTGCGATGAGGATTTCGTTCCGCACCTGTACGGCGTGTTTTGGTTGATTTTGATTTTGCATTAGTTTTGCTCCATCTCTCCATCGATTTTTATTGAATTGTGTGTTTTTGTATGACCGACTCGGGCGGATCTTGTGAGGAGGATGTCCACAGCCGCCCGTTGTGATGCTGCTGACTCGGATAATTTTGTAATGGATTGTCTGGTGAGCATGGACTCTCTCAGCCAGTCCTCCTTGGTTGCGAATCTCAGCTCAGCGTCTGCAAAGCGTGCATTCAGACGCCTGATGGCTGACTCGATCTGCTCGACACGTCGAAGCGCGTCGTTCCTTGCGGACTTCTGTTGATCTCGCAGCGCCCGGAGGTAAAAGGTCATTGCTCCTATGGGTATCGCGAGTACAGGGGTGACCGCCGCGAGGATTGTGAGCGGGTCCGAGATCGCGAGCATCTGGATTGTGCCAGTGTGTGTGATGTTCTGTGTTGAAAGGAGCGTTAAGATCATGGCTGGCCTCCACTTGTGTCTTCGCGTCTGCCCTGGAGGTGGACGCGTGTTATGGGACGTAGTGCTTGAAATCCACCTTTTCTGTTTAAATTTCTGTTGTCTGTCATGGTTTATGGTCCTTTCTTCTCTGCTTCTATCCATAGAACGTGCCGGGTGATCTATTTTTTTTTTCGGACGGTATACGCCCCCTGTCGCGATGGTGTGTGACCGTTTTGGCGGAGAAGTGTCACAACGATCCGACGGAGGAACGTCCACAGCTTGAAACAGCCACAGTCGGGGGCGTCTGTACTGCGTATTCGAGGTCGATATGGGGGCTATACGACGCTTCTTCGGCTCCCCCACCTCTGAAGAGGTG
>JAJRYY010000001.1 GCA_024275565.1 Planctomycetota bacterium | reverse complement strand
TTGTTGGTCAGCAAATGTCTCCGAGCGTACGTCGCCCGCGTATCGAAGAGATCATCCGGTGGCCAGGGATTGTCCGAAGTATCAAAAGCGTGCGACCGGTCGGTTTGGAAGGGACAGTATAGGAGCTTGATCTCGTGCAGCAGTTTTTTATCCGTCACCAGAGGTCCGAAATTGCTCTTCCAGTCACCACCATCGTATATCAGATAATTGTACTGCCACTTCCCGTCGTTCTCTTCGTTGTTCAGTGTCTGAAATCTTCCGCGAACCTCCATGAGCAGCGTCTGGGCAAGGTAAATCGATCGAAGGTTGGTCTTACACACGGTATCCTTCGCCATCCCCCGCGCCTTTTTCAAGGACGGAAGCAGAATGCTGATGAGCAACGAGATAATCGACACGACGACGAGAAGCTCTATGAGCGTAAATCCCCGCCCGCGCCGAAACCGTCCGCCCAGCAACCGTCCGTGCAGTAGCCGCTCGCGCAGCAACCGTCCGCGACGCCCGCGACATGAGCGACGCCCGCCCCGGTCTGCCAGGCCAACCGTTCGCCCCACACAACCATCACCACGAATATCCGGTGTATCCATCACCGCTCCAACCTCCAGACAATCCATGCCATCTCCAGCGTTCTCACGCCAGACGTAGCGGACGACAAGGGGTACGCCCCCCAGGTGAAACCGTCGAACTGACGCTGCGCCTGGATAGAGCTTCCTCTAGTCAATGTAACCAAGGTCATACAAACGCTGGATGACCTTCTCGTCGATTTCGACTTCACCGGCGACCGCGCCTTCACCCGACAGAGACCCGTCTCCACCCGATAGAGAAACGTCTCCATCCGGCGTTTCAATCCCGGACCACCAGCGATCCAGATCGTTGATATGCGTCTTGAGGATTCCGGAATATTTGGCGTCGTTCGCCAGATTCCGCTGTTCCATCGGGTCGCGCAGCATGTCGAAGAGTTGCAATTCAATATTCTGAGCGCACGACGCGAACAACCGCCTCGGCGATTCTCCCCGGACGATCTCCCCATTCGTCGGTTCAAATTTGCATGTGCGATGCAGCTTCCAACGGGCGGATCGCGCAAACTGCTGGTAGCGTCGCCCCATGCGCAGCTCGCCGAACACAGGCCGAGGCGGTTGATCTGCCGACAGAAGATTGCGACTGGCCCCCTGATTCTCGATCCCCGCCATCCCCAGCAGAGTACCCGCCAGATCGACATGGCTGACTGGACCATCCACCCGGACGCCGGACGGACCACCGGGAATCTGAGCGATCAGCGGGACGTGTGTGAGTTCATCATATAAAGTGTGACCGTGACCGATGGAAACGTGATCCAGAAATTCCTCACCGTGGTCTGCTGTCACCACAATCGCAAACTCGTCAGAAACGCCAAGTTTTTCCAGTATTGCTTTAAGAAGCTTGACTTTACCGTCCAGTCGTCGAACCGCACCATCGTACATCTGGATCATCTGCGTCATTTGCGCGTCGTCGAGCGTCCGCTGTTTCCTGGTGACTTCGCGACGCAGCTCGCCAAATTCCCTCGCGCTGTAGGGCGAAAACTCGTTTGTGTCTCGATCGCCGCCGAACATCGCGACATGACGCCGCCGCGGTTTGTATGGCCAATGGGCTTCGAGGAAATGCAGATATCCGAACGATGGGGTTTCGGGGGCATTTTCGAGCCATTTCTCGAAGAGTCCGATAAGGTTGTCTGCCTTGCCCGCATTGGGGATGTAGGTGTCGAAACCACGATTCAAGCCAGCAAATTCACCAAGCTGAGCATTGTTGATGAACGCTCCGCAACGCCAGCCAGCCCCTGTGAATTGTTCGGACAGCGTTTGGGGGATATTGCCCAGTCGATCGGTGGTGACGGCTTCGTGGTTTCGGCGTCGCTTGACCCCCTCGAAGGAGCCGTGCTCGCTCGGGTAAAGTCCGGTAAGTATGGATGTGACCGATGGTTTCGTCCATGAGCTGGTGCTGTGGGCTGATTCCCACAAGACACCGTTTTCAGCCAACGCATCGATCGTCGGGGTTGTCTTTCGTGGGTATCCGTAGGCAGACACGTGGTCCGCTCGCAGACAATCAATTACAATCAGTAAAATGCCTCGAACCATCTCTACATTCCTCGAACCATCTGTGAATCCCTCGAAACGACTGTCAATTCTCTTTCCTTGAATGCTTGATTTTGCGTTTGCAAAACTACGGAACTGCACAGCAAGCCCGACGACGCCCATTCGCCGGAAGAGGTATTCATAACAGGAAGGCGCCCCCAACTCCCGTAGCGTTAGTCAGCTCTAACACTGTTTGTCATGTGAGGCTGTACGAACTTAACATTGCGGCAACCTGATGCTTGCAGGTTGCTAACAATCCGCGTTCTGTGCGGTGTGGATTCAAATTTTACAGGATCAGTTGACCTGGTTGTCCAATGGAGTGGATGAGGAGCGGGCTATGATTACGACTCATGATAGAGAGATTACGACTCGTGATGGAGAGATTACGACTCATGATGGAGAATCTTTCGGGCGATCCCGGCGTATGATGATCTATTGCCATGACAGCATGGGGATCGGTCACCTTCGTCGCAGCCTTGCGATCTGTGCCCGTCTTTCCGATCAGTGCGAGGGTGCTTCTTTCCTGCTTGCGACAGGATCTCCGTATGTGTCGTTGTTTTCGCTTCCGCGAGGGGTTGATTACATCAAATTGCCTTCGCTTAACAAGCGTCGGAACGGGGATTATCAGAGCAAGTATCTTTCGTTGCGTACGAAGCCTCTGTTGAAGTGTCGCCGCGCTCTGCTCCTTGCCACGGTGAAGTATTTTCGTCCGACGATTTTGCTTGTGGATAAAACGCCAGTTGGCGTGTTTAAGGAAATGGTCCCTGTGCTGCAATGGATCCAGCGGAATTGTCCAGAGACGACGGTTGTCTTTGGGATGCGGGACATTGAAGACTCCCCTGAGACGACGATCGCGCAGTGGTCTGCCAATGGTGCTCATGACATTCTCACCGAGTGCTACAACGAGATATGGGTGTATGGTGCGAAGTCGGTCTTCGATGTTGTCCATGAATATCATCTGTCGGATGCGATCGGACGCAAGCTGCATTATGCCGGGTATATCCAGCGTACACCCTGCAG
>JAJRYY010000202.1 GCA_024275565.1 Planctomycetota bacterium | reverse complement strand
CATCCTGCTGATTCCGACGGCTCATCTCTGCGGCGAGGTATCCATATCGGGCGGATTGCTGGCGTGGCTGGTGGTGATGGGGCTGATGCAGTTCGCGATTCCGTATGTTCTCTATGCGATGGGTATGGCACGCATGTCTGCTCAGCTTGCATCGATGTACATGCTGCTCGAACCGCTGCTGAGTCCGCTGTGGGCCTGGCTGTTCGTCTCCGACGTGCCGCATGGGTCGACGTTTATTGGGGGCGGGATGATTCTCGCTGGCGTCGCCTATGTGACACTCGTGCGCATGCGCCGGGCGCGGGCGTAGGGCAGGCCATGGCCTGCCGAACATGACTCACGGTCCCGTGAATTCCAATTGCACGATAGCAACGTCAAACAAGTCTACGTCACAATCTCCGTCTGCCATTTGGCGTCGCTGGCTTTCATGCCGCCGTACTGGTTCCGCCACCGGTGAAAGGTCTGCTCGCTGATCTCCAGCTTCTGACAGACCTGAGCGATGAGCAGCCCGACGAGAGGTAACCCTCAGCCTCTCGCAGCTTCCGAATGACCTGTTCTGACGTATGCCGTTTCCGCTTCATAATGAACCTCCAAGCCCAATTCCAGGGTAGTAGAGACTCTCATAGCACATGGATCAACTTTTGCGGAGCAGGCCAATTGTTGTCGGACCCAGCAACTGAGACCACCACCTCGCGACGAGGCACACCTCAATTCTGAGCAGCCATAGCTTTCCTTTCCTCTAGCTTTGCCTGTTCTCGCTTTGCGTCTTGTAAATCATCTTCGAAATTCGGGTGCCTGTAACCCGTCAGGAGACCATGTCGTGGCTGGTAGAACGCCGCTTGGTTTGCCTGCGTAGCGACATCTCGTTCCAAACGACCGGAACCACTTCTCGCGGCGTGAATTGCTGCATAGACAGCCCAACTTATCAAATCGCTTTGTTGACTGCTTGGGCTGTATGTAAAGGTTTGCTGCAAGCCCCACAGATAGACACCGGAATCGACGTCCACGAGTCGATATTCAAGGACGACCGTTGTTGTCACATTGATGATATAGGTCGTGGTCCACTTTTTGATCCTCACATACAAGACCGCGTCCGGATCGAAGACCTCCTTCAGTTTGCCAAGCGAAATCCCATGCATTTCAGGAGGCAATGGTACGCCTTGTGCTTTGAACATTGCGTCTACGACGGCAACCGGGAATACATAATATCCACGCTCTGATAACAGTGCAGTAATCGTTGATAAGAACATCCCTGAAGCTTGGACTTCAAGAGATTCGTTCATCGGTGGCAGGACCAACACTGACTTTGGAAAGTGTTGCAGGTACTGTCCATAATCCGTCCGAGGTTGTACACATCCAGTTCCAACCAATAGAGAGATTCCAACAATGCTCGCGATTGCATATCTCATTACTGAAGCCCCTTAAGCAGGAATCCCATAAAGTGTTCACTCTCCGGAAACAGCCGTTGTTCTGCCTCGAAACACTCACGAGCCTTCTCGCTATCGCCTGCCATCGTATACAGGTATCCAAGGTGCGCCATTTTTCCGGGTGGAATCAGCCGCTGCCGTTTCACGGTTCGCTCAACCTCTCGCTGGAGTCTGTCGATTTCCTTGGCTGCGCTAAAATTTTCTCGGCTGGAGTACATCTTGAAGACGGACTGCTCGTACGTTCCCCAGTCATACAACGTTCTCTGGCAGCTTGCGGAGCCAAGGATCGACAGAATCAGAACCACACATGCCAATCTCGTGTTCATCTTATTCCGCCACGGTCGTCCATGCTCCATCCTCCAAACCTTCCACGAGGCGATTGATCGCTTCGATCATGGCAAGGTTCAGGACCTTATCTGCAAGCGTTGCGTCGTATCCGGCGGTCGATCCATACCCCAACACGCCGCGATCTGTCAATTCGAATTCACCTGCACCCTGACACGAATACTGTACCTGAGAAGTTCCGACATCGACAATGGAAAGCGTGACCTTTGCATACGCCACCTGTGTTCGAGATCGGTGAAAAATGAAATCCTGGCGACCAACTTCACGGCGTCCGAACTCGGTGACTGCACCCGTCAGAACTATATCGCCGCCCGTGATGTTCTGCGTTTTCCCGGAATAGTTGGCTTCGACGGCGAGATTCCCCATATTGTCGCGGTCCATCAGAACGAAGCGACCACTTTGTGAAAGATGCGTCATGAGGATATTGCGTGCCTGTGCCCCGAGTCGATCCGTGTTGTCAGAGAATATGCCACTCATGTACGGCGAGCGATTTGTGAACTCACCAATAACAAGCCGATGCTTGACGCCGGAGTAGCGGGTTCCACTACTTCTGACGGAGCTGGCCTCAATTGTCCTGTTGCTTTCGGTGGCGGAGCAAGCGCCCATGGACAACATCAACGCCGCAACCACAATAGAATGCTGCACAGCTTGAACGCTTTTCATCACATTTTCACTCCTGACAGGTTGCCAGCTATTCTTAACATCCGTATCACGGATACTCCGTCTAATTCAGAATTAATCACGGTAAAACCTGTGAGGCCAGCACGAAAATCCTCAATGCCTGAGAAAGTTACCGTGACGCCCGTTCCGCCACCGTCGATGATTGTCGAAGCGACAATCTCGGGGTCTTCGGGGTTGACGCTGGTAATCGTGATGAGTTTTCCGAGATAGTGAATGTTCTCGGTGTAGGTTCCGGGAGAAACGACGATCGTGTCCAGTTGAACCGCTGCGACGATCGCCTCCTGTATCGTTGCGTAATCAGCGGGTACGAAAATAGTTCCAACATTCGCGGAGGTGATCCCGAAGGATAAGATACACAATACAGGCAATCGACGAGTTGACATACATATGTCTCCTTGCGCCCCGATCGTACCCGAAGAGGTTGTCGGCAGGCAATAGCCTGCCCTACATGGCTGTTCGTCTCGGACGTTCCGCACGGATCGACGTTTATTGGTGGCGGGTTGATTCTTGTCGGCGTGGCGTATGTGACATTGGTACGGATGCGCCGGGCGAGGGTGTAGTATGTGGCACACCCGCCCTCGGGTGTGGAGCCGTTGGTTTTCCGTCCCCAGCCGGGGGCGGCTGGGCTACATTGTGCCAGGTATGCTCTCGATTCTTCCATTTCACCATCCATTTCACTACCACTCCCCAATACACCTCCACCAGACGACCTGTCAGTCTATGGGACGGATTTACCGGGCGAGAACCCAAGGTCCACATCCCAAGGTCCGTTCCGGGGTCACTTGGCGGTGATGGTTACGAGGGTCCGGTCGTCGAGGTATGGGGTGTCGCCTACGAAATTGTCGAGCGCACTGACAATGTTGCGGACGATATCCGACGGGTGATTGTGGGGTTGCCTGATGGCGGCGTCGAGACGATCGGTCTCGAACATCTCGCCGGCTGCATTGGCTGCTTCCACGAATCCGTCGGTGTATAGCACGACGCTGTCCCGCTGGTTCATTTGGCGTGTGGCTGAACCGTATTGGAGACCACACTGTATCCCGAGCGGCAACTGGTTTGCTCCGGTGATGGATTCGATCGAACCGTCCGCCCGGTGAAGGCGAGGAAGATTGTGACCTGCGGAGGAATAGTGGAGGGTACGGTCACTCATGTTGTAGACGGCGTAGAAAGCTGTGACAAAGGTGACCATCGCCATTTCGACGCGGCAGTGCTGGAGCAGGTTGTCGTTGGCAAATCGTAGAACTTCGCCGGGTTGTTCGAGCGGTCCTTCAAAAGCGTGCAGGCTGGCGTGCATTCTTGCCATGACGACGGCTGCTGCTGCACCATGCCCGCTGACGTCTGCGATGAGGATTCCGGTCCGGTCGTCATCGATTTTGAAGAAATCGTAATAGTCGCCCCCAGCCCGTTGAGCTGTCGCGTAGTAAGAGGCGATATCGAGACCCGTGCAGGAAGGCGCCTCAGCCGGTAGCAATGATCGCTGGATGTCGGATATCGCGGCGAATTCAGCATCAAGAAGGTCGTATGCTTTCTGAAGCTCCTCAGCCAGGACGAGGTTGTGCGTCGCGCGTCCGAAGAGGTTTGCAGATATGATCTGGTCGGGGATGAGTTCAAGGTCGAAAGCGTCGGGTTCGCGTTTCATGATGAGAACCATGTTGCGTGATTCTCCCTTGTCGAAGAGCGGAAACGCGATGAGTGATTTCATGCCTTCCAGATGGGCTGCTGCAGGATCGTCAGGCGGTATCTGCAGGTCCGTTATGATGTGGACATCGTTGCTGTAGATGAGCTCGGCGAGAAAACCGCCCTTGTAGAGTGGGAGCTGGTCTGGCTGCATCCACGGGTTGATGTCTTCGTTCCAGCGTGTATCGCGCGTGACACGAAACCAGGGATTCGTGAGGTTGCGTCTGCCGAGTGAGACGGAGGCGTCCTGCGGATATAACCGCGAGGCGCGTTTTCGATATTTTCGGACCATTTCCTGCGGGTCGGTCTGTGAGCTGACTTC
Source organism: Planctomycetota bacterium (assembly GCA_024275565.1). GTDB lineage: Bacteria > Planctomycetota > Phycisphaerae > UBA1845 > UBA1845 > JAJRYY01. Next base: position 11,247 of record JAJRYY010000202.1, on the reverse strand, counting down.
GCGGACGATGTCGAGGCTGTGTTGAATGCGTGAGCGTAGGTCCTGTGCGATGTTGCGAATCATGGTCGCATGGTAACCTGCAACGTCTCATGTTGAAAGATCACGCGCGATGGCGGGCTGCCTGAGGGCCCATACGGACCGGATGTCCCACACGGGCTGGATGTTTCGCCGGGTCAATAATCGGAGAAGGACACGCCTTTTGAATCTTTTTCGGTTCCACCATTTGCTCCAACCTTGCCGGTGCTGGCGTCGTACACCCATGCAACGCCTGCGGTGGCTGTCGCACCGACCGCGTCTTCCCCGTTGCTGGGACCGACACCAATCTTAGGGAATTTCAGCAGGTATGGACCGAACCGAAACGTGGATGAATAGGTGGTAGACAAAGCACCGTTGATGTCGGTGTACTGCAGAAGTTGCTGTCTGAAATTTGCAACTGTGGGGTATTGGTTGTTGTGTTCTGCGGCGTAATACTCAACAGCTCGGTTGAGGGCATTGAGGTTGGCACGAAGTGCGTTCGCTCTTGCCTCCGTCGCACCTCGACTGATACGCGGGACGGCGATGGCGGCGATGATTCCGATAATGACGATGACGATGACGAGTTCTACCAGGCTGAAGGCGGAGCGTCGAAGCCCAGAAGGATCGTTCTGTATGGTACGGTCTTTGATGGTGAATATCATCGTCTGCACAACGCTATTTTCGGCGACGTAGACGGGGTGCTTAACGCGCGTGATTGTCATTCACGAAAAGCGTTGGTGATGGAAAAAGAACGATCGAGCAATCCAGGCGTCCATCATTAGGGTAAAGACCTGCGACGTCCGTATCCGCCCGATAAACCACGCACGGTCCGTATCCGCCCGATAAACCATGCACGATCAGGCTTCATAGCTGCTGAATATCTGCAATTCACGCCGCGATATTCAGTATACGATTACTATTGTGTGGGGTGAATTCTTGCGGACGAATCGCCCCTGTGACCCAAACCATCAGGAGTGAGGTGCTAATCATGTTCGAGGACTGCGTCACACGAGGACAATCCCCTCATCAACCCGATCAATGCTCCAACGCGAATGCACTTCCTGAGGAAGCATCGGGGGCTTCGCTCGAACATGCGATCGACCTTGAACAGGCGATGAGCCAGCTTGACGACGATCGAGAACTTCTCCTTGAGGTGATTGACGTTTTTATGGACACAACACCTCAGCTGCTGCAGAATCTCAGATCAGCAGCCTCAGCCGCTGACGCGCATGAACTCAAGGAAGCAGCCCACAATCTGAAGGGTGCTGCCTCCAACATCTGCGCGGAACCCGTCCGAAAAATTGCGCAATCGCTCGAAGAAATGGGGGGAACCGGCGTGCTGCAGAATACAGAATCGATCCTTGCGGACCTCGAACACCAATTCGAAAAATTACAAGAATTTACAGCAAATTTGAAGTCAGAATAGCCGTCCTGTGTATCTCAGGTTCGTCATCCCGCGCATCCTGAGGATGAACCGCGGTAATACCTCACATCGATTTTCCACGATTTCACCGCCACAACAATTTCCGCTGACGCTTTATTTCCGCTCGCCGGGCTTCCCCGAATCCTCGCCAGACTTCCCCTAGGCGACGATAACTGGCCTTATCGGACCGGGCCTGATGATGGCTGCTGATAATAAAATGTTCGTAAGCGTTTGAAAACAAGATGCTTACAAGCAGGAAGGCTCTGCGTGCGGGATGGATGTTGGCATGAATACATGCGATCATGCCCCGAGTAACACTGATTGCGGATGAGAGGATTCGAACCTCCACTCCCTTGCGAGAACTGGCACCTGAAGCCAGCGCGTCTGCCAATTCCGCCACATCCGCGATAATGCATCCATTTTGTACCATGGAAATCGGCTGGGGCAGCATACAATCGTGGACGTCTGCGTCAAGGCGGTGAGACAAGATCGCGCGGACTTTACCGTCCCGTGAAACAGTCCCATAACTCAGATCGCCTCTGTCCCAGGACAGACGGCATGGCGACAACCCTTGACCAGTCACTTGTTTGGGGCAATAAAAGAGTCAGGAGCGGTGCTTTGCCGCCATTTGCTCTTCCGTTGCAACGGGCAGCCTCGCATATCCGCGATATGGCTCGCGTTGATGTCGCTGCACTGAGTGAAAAGCGCTCTGGTCAATGATCCCGGTCGGACCGGAAGCCGGAAGGATGTCCGAATTTGTCCGGGAGGTATTTTGCAGTTGGAGCTGACTTGATGGTGTTCAGGAACTTGCCGGACTTGAAGCGTCGTACCTGCTTTTTGCGATGCTCGTCCTTATTTATTGGTAGGTCCATGGTCCCAGGCTTGCTATTGCTGTGTTCGATGGCGATTTCGATTGGAGCGACGGGCTGTGGGTTTGATGCGCGTGACGCGTTGAACCCTGCGTTCGTGGATTTCCTCGGTCCGGCGGTTATCGGTTCGCCCTCTGGTCCGACGTCATCTGGACATGTGGTCATCGCGTTCCGAAATGACACAAGGTTTGACGAACAACTGCTCACCTATCTGGTGGAGCAGGGTCTTGATCCGACGATTCTGGAGGATCCTGACCTTCGTCCACGGGTTCGGATGGTTGTTCAGATCACGTTTGTGAATGACGAAACGCTGATTGTTGAGTTTAATGACGGTTCTGCGACGGTGATCGACCCTGCGTTTGATGCGTCAACCGTGCCGGAACTTCTGGAAACCCAGCAGGATAACCTTGTGGTTCAGTGTGATGTATCTCGCGTGAATCTGGTTGGACTGCCGTCGGTATTTCTGCCTACATTTGTGACAACGACAACTTTTGACAACGCGCAGTTCGTTGTTCTGACCCGACGTGATTTGACCATCGCCGACCCGAGGTTTGTCCAGTTGCAGGTGGACCAGGTGGACGATCTTGGTAATCCGGTGATTTTGCGAAATGTCGGCGTCCGTAACCAGCCGGCTCCTGCTGTTGGTCCGAATTGTGGATCGGTTGTCACCCTGGTGATGTCTGGAACACTCAAGATCAATTTCTCGCCGAACGGAGCAGGGGCATTGGTTCCCGGTTTCCTCGATACGGACATCGATTCCCAGGAAGAATCCCCCGGGCGTTACCAGATAACTGTAGGAATCCGCTAGCATCTCTGCAGTGCGGAACGGAAGGATCAAGATGCGTATTTGTATGAAACCGACATTAAAAACGCCCACGTTTCCATGCGTGATGGTCGCTGGTATGATTCTCGTGGTGACCGCCGGCGGATGTGGCGACCCTACGTTGCTGAATCCGGCGTTTGTGAACGCGACCCAGGGGACCCTGTTCCCGGTCGCACCGACCCCGGAGAACGGCCTGGTTTTGATCCGCGGTGTGAACACGACGACCGAATCGGTATCGTTCCTGGTGACGATTGAGCGTTCGACCGTCGTTTCGGATGACGTCGGTGGCGGTGCGTCAGCGTATTCTGAGACGACGGAATTGTTCACAACCCCTGGGGCTCAATCCAATGAAGCTGGCGCTCTGTTCGAATGCACCCCCTCGAACCCGATCGCCAGGATTGGTCTTGGTGAGAACCTCAACCGTCCAGCCACCGAGCCGGGCTTGTTTGTTGGTGGTGCCAATGACATTATCCAGGGTTTTGGCGTCCCGCCGAACATCAACCCGCTCAGTCAGGAACAGAACGATTTTCAATGTGGGGATACGATCATCTTTCGCGCCCTGGAGAGCAACAATGCCCCTGGGGGATTCAAGGTTGAAGCGTTTGTGATTCCGTTTGAAACCCAGGGTGAAACCGTTCGAGACACGTTCGGCGTCGCCAGCGACTTTCTGGGTGAAAGACCCAGCGAACGGTAGATCGTTGGCTGGGGCGTGGAGAAGTACAGGTTTCAGGCTTATGGGTTTCAGGCTTGCGGGTTTCAGGCTTACAGGTTTCAGATATACAGGTTTCAGATATACAGGGATGCAGATATGAAGCGAGGATGGCAGCGGCGGATTTTAATGGGCCTGACAAGCGCTGCGCTGGGTTCGGTTGCGGCGGGCAATACCTGCAACGAAAAACTCCGGAACTCCTTTGTGGGCGCTACCCAGTCCGTATTCACCGGGTTGTTTGACCCGAGGAACCCACTCTTCCTCTTCCAGGATGCACTGGACGATGTCACGCAAACAATCGGCGGCGGCGGCGGGGTCTGACATCCGCACAGTAACGCAGCCCCAGGCGCATTCCCGAGCAGTTCCGTACAAATAAATCTACACTTTTCAAAATCAACCCTTGAACGCGATGGGGGAGTGGATACCATGGGGGTGGTTTACGTTGCGCACAGGGTCCGGAAAAGCATGCTCCGCTGCAGGAGCTGCATAGTCACCAGTATACATAATTGAGCATTGGAGGTCTCGAAAATGCGAGTATCCGAGGTGAGGGGTGTATCTATACTTTGTCTGACAGTGGTATGCGGTCTCGTCATGGAGTCATTGGCTGTCGCTGATCAAGCGGTGCTGACCCCCGCACGCGACAACACCATTTATGAGCAGAGCGCCGCCGTGAGCAATGGTGCAGGCGATTTTCTGTTTGCGGGTAGAACCTCGGGGGTTGGTGGCAACTCTGCTCGACGGGCACTCCTGCAGTTTGATATTGCCGGGTCGATACCGGCTGGTTCGCTCGTCACAAGTGTCACGCTGGGGATGACTGTCGAACAGACCATTGCCGGAAGCCAGACGACAACGTTGCACACTGTCACGAGCGACTGGGGTGAAGGGACATCAAACGCGCCTGGATCTGAGGGGCAGGGAACCGCTGCGACGACAGGCGACGCAACGTGGGGCAACACATTCTTCAATACGGATTTCTGGACTGCTGCTGGTGGGGATTTTAACGCGGTAGCGAGTGGGTCGGCCAGTTCCGATGGTGTTGGCTCGACAACCACGTGGGCTTCGACACCGGAGATGGTGGCGGACGTTCAGGGTTGGCTCGATGATGGTGCGAACAATTTCGGCTGGATTGTCATCGGAAATGAAACGATCGACACGACGGCGAAACGTTATGCAAGCCGCGAGAATGCGATCGTTTCTGCACGCCCCACGTTGACAGTGGAATTTGTAGCTCCCGGAGATGTTCCGACGATTTCCGAGTGGGGGATTGTCCTGCTGTCCATGCTCCTGCTCACATCAGGTACGGTTGTCTTTGGTCGCCGCAGGATGCGTTCGGTTGCATAACCCGGATGATTCAAGGACTACGCGAATGGAGGGTTATTGTGGCACGACCGCCCCCGGCTGTGTGCCTTTCAAGACCGAGTGCAATTCCAGCGACGAACACGAACGACCCCAGCCGAGGGCGGCTGGGCTACATAAATAATCTCGGATAGGGCGTTCGGCGGCGGGTGCAGATCGCGGCGTTACGCGTCGTGGCGTTCTCCGACGGATGCTGCTGCTTGAACTGACGCACCTGCAGGATCGGTCAATCCGCTGAGCGGGCTGATTTGAGCGTAGACGCTGAATGACAACAGGATGATCGATAGCACGACGCGGATCACCCACCACCATCGATATTGGATGGATTTCAGGACGATTGGCTGCTTCATGGTGACTGGCTGATATTGCATTTCGCTGCTCAGCAGGATCCATTTCGCGTAACCGAGCAATCCGCTGCCACCGTAGTCTCGCTCCAGCGTTTCGCGGACATACCGTGCGATATCGTCTCTAACCTGCTCCGGGGACTTGCCTTCAGGAAGCGGTTCCACTTTTGTGACGGCGTAGCTGGCTTTGTCGCTGGCGAAGTCGTGTACTTCGATCCCCATGGACAAACTCCAGCATAGGGCGACGACCAGGCCTGCGCCGACGCGTAGATGTATTTTGGGGATTGGGCGAACGGTTACCCCGAAACGGTACATGATTGCGCCGATGATGAGTCCGAAAAGCGAGAAGAAGAACAATCCCAGAAATGCGACCAAAGCGGCGGCGTAAGAAAGCAGCCATCCCAAGGGCAGGCAGACAACCAATGCAACGGCGACCCCGGTCCACCATCGGACCAGACCGCTGCCTGATGCTGTAGATAGCGTTGCCGTGGAATGGGATGTGGTAGCCGTCTCTGATGTCACTGGACTCATGTTATCCGTCATACACGTTCTCAATCGGGACCGTTGGGGTCGCCTGGGGTCTCACTGATCCGCTGGCTGCGATCACTGGCAGCCGGGCGCTATCTTCCCGGATACGGTCGCATCCCGCAACCGGAACGATGGATGCTCAGGCGTCCGCGTACTGGTTGAAGAAGGCGTTGTCGATGTCAAGTTTCCGCGATGATTCGATCCTTCAAAATTCGCACAGCTTCAGCCGGATCCTCTTTGGCGATGATGGCTGAGCATACACAGATGCACCGAGCACCGGTGGAGGATATTTGTGGCAGGTTGACAGCATCGATTCCACCGATGGGTACGACGGGCAGCGATGTCGCATGTACGGCGTAGTGAGACAGTTTCGGACCGGGCAGAATGCTCTGTCGTTTGGTCTGGGTGTCGAACATGGGGCCCACGGCGATATAGTCTGGCGAGGCTGCGATGGCGTTGTCCACCTGCTCGATTGAATGCGTAGAGAGACCAACGATCATACCGGTATCCACCAGTCGTCGTACATCATCCACCGATATGTCATCCTGCCCGACGTGGATTCCGTCTGCCTGGACCAGATTTGCGATGTCCGCCCGATCATTCATGATGAACAGAACGCCCGCCTCATGACACATGTCAGACAACTGCCTGGCCCGGGTTGCAAGTTCGACATCGGAGAGGTGTTTCTCGCGTAACTGGAGACAGTCAGCACCCCCTTCGATCGCCAGCCTGGCAACGTCCAACCACGGGCGACGGCAGATCGACTCCGTCACAATCGCATAGATACGCACATCCCCAAATCGCGACCGCGCATCCATCCTCACGCAAATGTCGCGTTCCAGCGAATATAGCTCATAACGCAAACGCTCAAAACGCCTGCCCAGCGATTCAGCCTCCACCTTTCCATATTCCTCAAGACTCCGCAATGCCTCGCCAGTACGCCTGGCTGCTGCGACCGCGACCGATGCTGCGTCATCGCGCGTGTATTCCGACGCACCTTCCAGACCGCAGCCTACATCGGAGGCGATATTGCGAGAGCGACCGGGAATTGGCACTGATGCAACTTCGTGACGCAACCTCTTGGTTCGCTCAGCAAGCAAACCATCCTCCAGGACAAATCGGGCATACTCTTCCAGTACGCGCAATCCCTCCCTCGCTCGGTTGGCGTTGGCGTCCAGAATGCGTGCGATAGATGGGTTCATGCGGCAGATCGCGACGAAATCAGGGCTCGTGAAGATGATCCAGACCTAAATATGATCCAGCGAGTGACCCATTTTTTTCTTTTTGGTGCGCAGATAGTCAATGTTGTGCTCATTCGGTTCAACAACAATGGGGATCTGCTCGACAATATCCAGGCCATAGACAGCCAGACGGTTCACCTTTTTTGGATTGTTGGTCAGCACCCGGATTTGTTGCAATCCCAGGTCGCGGCAGATTTGTGCTCCAATACCGTAGTCCCGTCGATCTACCGGCAGACCCAGTTTTTCATTGGCTTCCACCGTATCCAGACCCTGCTCCTGAAGCTTATAAGCGAGAATCTTGTTGTGAAGACCGATCCCACGCCCCTCCTGGCGAAGATAGATCACGGCCCCTTCGCCCTCCTTCTGGATATGCTCCATCGCAGCCGCCAACTGCTGCCCGCAATCGCATCGACTCGATCCGAAGACATGCCCCGTCAGACACTCCGATTCCACGCGAACCGCCACAGGGCGATCTATCGGGATAGCATTCCCGGATTCGTCGCGCCGCCCTACCTCTCCACAATGGAGTGCCAAATGAGGTTCGTTATCAACCGGCGAATGGTATTCGGTGAGCAGGAAATTTCCATGACGCGTAGGAAGCTTGATCGTCTCGCCACGTGTCAGGAAAGATTCACGCTGCATCCGATATTCGACAATCGACGCCACAGTATACATATTCAGGCTGTGTTTTGCGGCAAATTTCGTGAGGTCCGGAACCCGTGACATCGTCCCATCGTCGTTCATAATTTCGATGATGGCAGCCGCAGGTTTCAACCCAGCCAGGCGACATAAATCGACAGACCCTTCGGTTTGTCCTGCACGCACGAGCACGCCGCCGTCCGCCGCAATCAGCGGATTAATATGACCCGGTCGGGCGAGATCCTGCGGCCTGGCATCGTCGGCCACTGCGACCTCAAACGTTTTGGCGCGATCTGAAGAAGAGACCCCGGTACTCACCCCAAAACGGGAATGGGCATCAATTGTCACTGTAAACGCTGTACCATGCCGCGCGGTATTGACACGCGCCTGTGGTGACAGATGCAACGCCTCGCACCGCTCACGCGTCATCGGCAGGCAAAGAACGCCACGCGCTTCTCTGAGCATGAAATTGACCTGATCAGAAGTCACAAACTGGGCGGCCATCACGAGATCACCCTCATTCTCACGATCTTCATCATCAACAAGGATGATCATTTTACCGTTTTTCAGGTCCTCGAAAGCTTGCTCAACGGAAGACCACGGACTCTCAGGCATCGATTCGCGTTCCTTTCAGTGGAAAATCCTGCTTTTGTATTCGTCGGAATTCTAGCACAAACTTCCTGAAAATGCGCTCGCAGGGATGAATATGCAGTCTATCGTCACCCCATATCCAAATCTGGCATCAACAGCATTCAATACCCGGGATAGCGGAACCTATGGCGTCCCCCCAGCCACGCCGGGCTGATTCGCAAAGCGGATTATCTGCTCCACACTGGGCAACCCCTTCAGGGTGCGGACGCTTCCGTCGGGTTGAACCCAGATCAAGGCTGGATACCCGCTGATCCCGTACCTGGAAACGTAGAATCGGTTGGGTGCATGGTCCCAGTCCAATATACAGATAACCGCCTTAGAGTAGTACTCCGCCACACTGGGCCTTGATATTCGACGAATCAGCTCCGATGAGTCCGGGTCAACCCACCACTTGTATACGATGAGGAGTGGACGGTTTTGTCGCCGGGCTTTTTCGACGGCTCGCCTGTAGATGTTGAAATATTCGAAACCAATCCTGGAGGGGATGCTCAGATTCGTTGCAGGACGATCGCCGGGCGCTTTGGCGGTGCTCAGGAAGTTGCTGATCGCCTCAGGCGACTGGGGACTCCGCAGCGCGTGATAGGTCCCGTCCGGATGAACCACAATGAGGGCTGGACATTCGAAAACGCCGTACTGAGCGGCAAATTTCCGGTTCGGCGCATAAAAAGGGACCAGAGTGCATCGAACTTTCTTCTCCAGCAGAGGCCAGACAGCGGGCGACCGGAGATACTCAAGAACACGGCTAGACGCTGGATCGAGCGGATCCTTATAGAAAACGACAATACTCTTGTCCTGCTGACGAGCCTGCTGGATGGCAGAGTCAAACTCGTAATGCCACTCCGGTGCAGCGCATGCCGTGCAAGCGAGCATCAGGAGCATCGAGGCAAGTACGCGCCGCATGTTGGCCATCCAATGAAGGTCAGGTGAGGACCGTATCTGCTCTCAGATACGCAACAAACACCGGGAAAGTGTAAGTCCGACGTGGTATCACAACAAGGCCGCCATTTCCCCATTCTCACATGACAACGAAAAGAGGCATGACGCCTTCACAGCATCATGCCCCCGATAATCCGTCATAGAGACCTGAGGGTGACGAAATTCACCAAGTCAATCCACCCTGGGGTCGTTATTATTTCTTGTACTTGACGCTACAACCGTATGACTTCGTCTTGCTCACTGGAACCGTCGAGCCTTTCAAAGTCGCAGCCACAGCTTCAGCCACATAGTTCCGCACGCCTTCCTTGCCGCTGAGTGTTTGATCGTCATCGATGGCACCCTGGTACACCAGCTTCCCCTTCTGGTCGATCACAAAGACGTGCGGCGTGGTCTTGGCGCCGTACATGCGCCCAACCTTACCGCTGGCATCGAGCAGTGTCGGGTAGAGAATATCATTCTCCATCCGGAACTCGTTGATACCGTCCTTCTTCTCCTCACAGTAGTTGCTCGAATCGATCGCCAGCCAGACCACGTCCTTGCCGGCGAACATCTGGTTGAGCTTCTGCGTTGTCTTGTTCGTTCCCTCGTGGAACTTGATGTATGGGCAGACGTGGTTGGACCACTGAAGCACAACAACCTTGCCCTTGTAGTCGGACAGCGAGATTTTCTTACCGTCCGACGAAGTCAGCGTAAAGTCTGGCACCATCTTGCCGATTTCAACTGACTGCGTCTTCGGAGGAACGCCCGCCATGGCAGCGCTCGCCAATATCACAACCGCCACCAAAGACAACACCGATGTTCTCAAATTCATATCCAGTCTCCTTACCTTCTATGGACACCTTCCAGAGCCCACAGCATGATTCCAGTCTGCACTGCCGCGTCACGTCCGTCCATCTGCGGCAACCAGCATTATTTCGTTTCCTTCACTTCAAATTCCGCATCAATCACATCATCATCGGACACAGCGTCATCAGCCGACTGCCCCCCTCCAGACTGATTCTCCTCGGATGCCCCACCTGCTCCAGCTTCCCCGCCGGGAGCGTTCTCGGCTTGCTGAGCAGCTTCTTCGTATATGATTTTCCCGATCGCCTGTGACGCTTCCATAAGGTTCTCGATCGCCTTTTGAACAGCCTGACCATCATCACCCTTGACGCATTCCTTCAGATTAGACAGCGCAGATTCAATCTTACCCCGCTCGTCCGCCGGAACCTTGTCACCATATTCCTTGAGCGACTTGTCCGTTTCGTGAATCAGCTGATCCGCACGGTTTCTCGCTTCAATCAGTTCACGCTTCCTGGCGTCTTCCTCTGCATGCTGCTCCGCGTCTTCACGCATCTGCTTGACCTCTGCATCGCTCAACCCGGAGGAACCCTTGATTTCAATCTTGTTTTCCTTACCGGTGGCTTTGTCCTTGGCCGCCACACTCAGAATACCATTCACGTCAATGTCGAAGGTCACTTCGATCTGCGGCGTCCCACGCTGAGCCGGTGGAATACCAGTAAGGTTGAACCGACCCAACGACCGGTTATCCGACGCCATCTCACGCTCACCCTGCAAGACATGAATGGTCACCTCGGTCTGATTGTCAGAAGCCGTGCTGAACACTTCGCTCTTGCTCGTCGGGATCGTGGTGTTTCGCGGGATCAGCTTCGTCGCAACGCCCCCAAGCGTCTCCAGACCAAGCGTCAGCGGAGCAACATCGACCAGAACAAT
>JAJRYY010000201.1 GCA_024275565.1 Planctomycetota bacterium | reverse complement strand
GTTGAGACTTTCTGCGGGAGCTTCGTCCTTCCATCGAGGAGTGTGTCATGAAGCTTTATACGAGGACCGGCGACTGCGGCGAGACAGGGCTGATCGGTGGCGGTCGTGTGGGTAAGGACGACTTGCGTGTTGCGACTTATGGTGAGGTTGACGAGCTGAACGCTGTGCTTGGGTTTGCGGTGGTTGCAGGTGCGGCGGGGCAAGGTTGTGAGCAGGCATCCTGGTGCGAACGTTTGCAGGCGATCCAGGATCGGTTATTTGTTCTCGGGGCGGAGTTGGCGACGCCTGCGGATGCTCGTACTGTGGCTGCCGTCGAGGATTGGCATATTTCGGATCTGGAGTCCTGGATCGATGAGGCTGACGGTCGGGTATCACCGCTCAAGCAGTTTGTGCTTCCGGGCGGATGTGAATTCGCGGCTCGTTTACACCTCGCACGGACAGTGTGTCGGCGTGCTGAGCGTGGGGTCGTTGCGCTGCATCGTGGTGGTGCCGACGTGACCATGCCCTTGAAATATCTGAATCGTCTCAGTGATTTGCTCTTTATCTGGGCACGGTTGGCCAATGTTAAGGCGGGTGTATCGGATATTGTCTGGACGGCGCCGAGTCGTTCGGGTAAGAGATGATGCGTTCGCTCCTGATCCATTCGTTGTTGATCCGAACAGGTTTAATGATCGTTTTCGCATGACCGGACCAGCCGTATCTCAATCCGACCGTACCCGACCCCTGCATGTCGTTCTGGCGTGCCTGGTTGTAGCGACGCTTGCGGGCAGTTGCTGGTTGACCTGTGGTCCGCAAACCAGCATCGAAGGCGCTAAGGACTGGCATGAGGAATCGTTGCTTCGTGCGGTGGTCCATGTTCTGAATCTTGATTTTGCGCAGACTACGGCTGAAGGGGTTGATATCAAGTGGCTGGTCTTTGGTGTCGGGGCTGGGCTGGCTGCTGTTTTTTCGGGTCTCGCATTGGCGGTGCGTTCGCCGCTTCCAGAGGCGGTGGATGCAGGTGAGGGCGAAGAAGCGACGGAAGACGTTGGCTGGACACGACGACAGATCCCGCCCCTGGCTGCCGCTCAGATTTTGATGGTTGGTTATGCGTGCTGGTCCTTCTTCAGCACCCAGTGGTCCAGTGCTCCTGACATTGCTTTCGGCGGTTCTGTGCTGCTTGCGTATGGTGTGGTGTGGTCGCTGGTTCTGGGCCGTGGACTGAATCGCCGGGCGGCTGAGGTGGCAGCCTATTCTGTCATTGGGATCCTTGCGGTTACTGCTCTGCTTGCGATCCTGTATTTTGGCGAGCGTAATCCCACGCGTCGAGCTTCCTATCCCATCGGAAATCCGCTCTTTCTGGCAGCCTGTCTGGTTCCTGCGATTTTATTGTCGCTCAGCACGATCGTGGATGCACTGCAGACACTGCGTCAGCGTGGTGGAAAATCTGTTGCGATGCTCCTTGGTGCGGGGACTGCGCTTGGGCTTTTGCTCTGGGCGTTTCGACTGACCTCCGCGCGGAGCTCTTACCTCGCTGTCCTGTTTGGCGTGCTCATGATGGTCTTCTGGTGGGTGTCGCCCGCCCGGAGACGCTGGGGGGGGGTTGGCGTGCTGTTGTTTGCGGTGGGATCCATTTTTTATATCTCCCAGCAAATGCGTGCAGATTCTACCACCGGTCGTGACGCTTCACTGCGTCTGAGGTTCTACGCCTGGTCTTACGCGGCGGATCTGATCTCCGAATCGTGGCTGGTCGGCGAGGGGCAAGGTGGATTCGCCCGTTTTGGCGACGAGGGTGCCATCGAGGATGTCGTTTCCGATCCTCAACCGCTCAGTGCCAGAATCGCCCATGCCCACAATGAGTGGCTTGAAGTCTGGGCTGATCTGGGGATTATCGGACTCTTTCTGGTCGGCGGATCTCTGGTTCTTACGCTTGTGGCAGCCACCCGTGCGCTTCAAGCCGTCCCGACGGGTGGTACGCGATGGTTGCTGATTGGGCTTATGGCTTCTCTGGTAGCGCTGGTCATCGAGGAGATGGCGGACACTGCCCTGCGGGTGGCTGGTCTGCCGGTAATATTCTATACGCTGGTAGGTTTGATCTGGGCGGTGATCGCCGGGTATCAGGGCGTCCATGGTGGCAGGCGTGTCGTTGGGCGGAAGTCGCGGCTGGCGACAGGGTGCAGTCTGATCGTCGCTGGTGCAGCCATTGCCTGGGCGGCGTGGAGTGATTTCGGTTCCGCACGGGCGTATTACGATTTGACAGCGACGCTCCATGAGGGAGATTACAAGCGGGCGTCTGTTCTTGCGATCAATGCGACACGGGGGAGACTCAGCCCACATCGCAAGCTGATCGCCTACGATCGATTGTGCTCGACGCATCTCTATATTGCCCGTGCTTATCAGACGCAGCACATTGATCGGATGCAGCGGGCGTATCGCACCGATCCGCCCGATGCGATCCTGATCGGTCTGGCTGAGGTTGATCTGGCGGCCTGCAAGGAGCATCTGGCCGCCGCCCAAAACGCTCTCAAGGAGCTTTTGCAGCGTGCTCCGATGTTCTGGAATACCGGTTGGCTGGAATTTCGTCTGTACAGTCTTCAGCATGTGTTGGACTATGCTTCGGGCGATATGGAAAAGGCGTCCAAGACGGCTGAGAATGCAGCTTTGGCGCTTGGGCGTGAAATGCGACGGCGACCTTTTGATGCAAAACTTGCGCTAAGCTACGTCGAGACGGCTAGTCCCATGTTGTCGCTTGATGAAGTTTTTACGGTTCTCGCCCGCCCGCTCCGGTATGACAACCTTCCTCCGGAATACACTGAATTTCTGAGTCTCATGTCATATTCTGACGGGTTCGATTCTGCGTTCATGCCCGTATTTGAGCAGATTTCCCGTCAGGCGACAGGACCGCTTCAGGAGGATTTGTTTATACCGGAGAAGCTGAGGCTGGCAGCCATTATTGGTTTTCTTCGGGGAGATTTTGGACAGGCGCTCGCCATCTCAAAACTTGCAGGAGAAGCCTATCAGGAGACAGCAGTGCGACAGGGTGCGATGGGTCCGGGCGTATGGTTCGGAGAGCTGGCAGAGTACACTCTGCTGGCTGACCCTGAGCAGTGTCGTGAGGCGATCCGTCTGGCGGATGTCGCGCTTTCGGAGCTGCCCGATTCCACGCCCGGTCGCCTGTTTGCGAATATTGTCAGGAACCGGGTTGTGGTCTACCACCTTGCTTGCGACGAACAGGATGTCGCTCACGCGCGGCTTCGTGAGTTGAACGATGTGGTCTCGGACGAACGCATTATGCAGGAACTTGGACACCGTTACGCACTGTTGGTCAGGTCGCTGCTTCGCGGTCATCGTGCTGAAGGTACAGGGAAGTATGCACGCTGGATCGATCGGTCTCTTGCGTTGAATCCCGAAGATGAACTCGCGTGGCGTCTGAAGGCTCAGATTGCTTATGATGCGGGCGACTACGCGGGTACTGTGGAGCGACTCGTGAAGTCACTTGATTTTGGGGCAGATCCGAACGTTGTTTATGCGTTCGTTCAGCTCGCCCTGGGAGAGCATCCCGAGTTCGAACCATTCGCGACTCTCGAACAGTCGCTGCGGACCGCGATTGAGGGCAATGTCCCCGACGATACCCCTTAGTGATCGTTGATCTGACCACTGTGGATTACTGACCGTCGTAGGTTCCTGACCGTCGTGGGCTTCTGAAAGCTGTAGGTTCCTGAAAGCTGTGAGTTTCTAGCGCTATGGGTTATTGGAACTGTGTGGGAAAGGTCTGCCAGAATGCGAGGTCTGAGAGGTCTACGTCGTTGTCGAAGTCGAAGTCGAAGCAGCCGCAGGGATCGTCTTCGTCTGCCAGTGTATTGTCGGGTCCGGTGACACAATCCGTGTAGGCAGCGAAGTCGAAGATGTCGATGTCGTTGTCAATGTCGCAGTCGCCGGGGAGATTGGGCAACAGGGTAACTGCCCACGTTCCAGCGTCCTGAAATTCGATGATGGTCTCAGGGTCCGAACCGTCAAGATTTGCGACATTGATGGTCGTGGATGCGAGTTCCGACCAGTAGATTGCGCCGAATTCAGCGTCGATGGCGACACCAGCGGGTGAGGCTGCTCCGGTGATGAGGGGTTCGATTTCGGAACCATCAAGACGGGATGACATGATTGATCCGGTTCCGCCATCAGACCATATGATGGTGTCGATGTCGGCGTTGACTGCGATTCCGTTGGGGAACAGGATACCGGAGGTAACGAGGTCTGTGATGTTTGCACCGTCGAGGTCTGCCCGCTGGATGCGTTCAAAGAGGGTCGTCCAGTAGATGTGCTGGTTGACAGGGTCGATCGCGATGGCGAGCGGCGTGTTGGTCAGAGACGAGATGATGCTTTCGGGGTCCGATCCATCCAGGTTTGCGCGGCGGATGAGGGGTGGGTCGAGTTCAACCCAGTATATTTTGCGATTCTCCGAGTCAACAGCGATGCCAAAAGGTTCCACGTCTTCCATCTGGAGGATGATTTCGGGGTGGCTGCCGTCGAGGTTGGCACGCCAGATGAAACCGGAATCCTGCTCCGTCCAGTAGACTTTGTAGTCCGCCTGGCTGATGGCGATTCCGGAGGGTGAGATGAGATCGTTGAAGACGGGCTGAATATCGGTCCCGTCGAGATTGGCGCGGCGGATGCTGCCACCATCGATGTCGGTCCAATAAATCTTCTGCCCCTGCGTTGTTTCCGGCGTAGCGAACATGCTCCACGCCACAGCGCAGGTTGCCAGGATGCGAATCGATCGCACAGGTAGCTCCTTCCGGGTCCTCCACGGGCATGATCCCTCATCATGCCACCCCACTTACAGAGGGGTTTCTCCTGATGACCCGACAGAATGCTCTGGTGAGCGCCCTCCGCACAGGCCCAGCAACACTGTAGCGATTTTGGTTGTGAAATTCCAGATATCTGGTGTGTATTTCGGACGTTTCAGCCACATTTCCAATATTTGGACGAGATTGTCCTGCACATTATCCACTGGGTGTTTACCAGAAACATCATTTGCTAGCTCGCTGCATTGAAATGGACGATGAGGCAGTCGGGGTGTTGCTGGGAGATATGGGGTTGTTCCGGGAGGTCATTGCGTTGGGGAGTGCATCAACAAACGTGCGTGATTCTGGTCTGTTGCGCGTCGGTCTGGAGGATTTTCTGGTCGATCTGCCGCTTGGGATTGTGATGTTTGATCTCGACAATCGGGTGATTTATCGGAATCAGGCTGCGGGCCTGTTGTTGGCTGGTGGCGATGGTGCGGATGGTACGGCTGGTGGTGATGGTGCGTGTGATGCCGGGAATCTGAATGACGCGGTTGCGATGCTGGAGGCTGGCGACGACATGGTCCCGTCGCGAGACTGGGCTGGCGTGGTCTCAGAAGCCTTGAAGGGTGAAGGGCAACGCCTGGATTATGTGACCTATGCACTACCTGGTGGCGTGCGGCGATTGGTGAATGTGTGGATCGCACCCTTGCGTGGGGATGGTGGTCGAGAGGTGATAGGCGGTGCGATTGCGATCGAGGATACGGGGGTTGCGTATGGTGGTTCGGGAAGTGCTGGAGGTGGGCGCAATTCTCCTGAGTTTGGCGGTGAGGGGTTGGCTGCCCGTGTGGCACATGAGTTGAACAATCCGCTGGATGGGTTGTGTCGGTACATTAGTCTTGCGAAACGTGTTGCTGACGCTGGAGACGGTGTGGCAGCGGTTCAATATCTGGATGAGGCTGGTCGGGGTGCAGAGCGTATGGTGCAGATTGTGCGTGAGTTGTTGGGGCATGCGCGAGCGGGTTGTGGGGATTCTGACCCGCAGGGTGTGAATCTGATTGTTGAGGAGGCTGTCCGTTCGGTTCAGGATCGTGCAGGGGATCGTGGTGTAGCGATCGTGGCCACATACCGTGACGATGGCATGCCCCAGGTTCGCGGGACTCGCTTGTTTCAGGTGTGCAGCAATTTGTTGCGCAACGCAATAGACGCAATGCCGAACGGTGGGATGTTGACGATCCAGACCGGCATTGTGGAAGGTTGGGTGGTGTTGCGGTTTGAGGACGAGGGGATGGGTCTGCCGGAGGATATCGAGCGTGTGTTTGAACCGTTTTATACGACCAAGGCTGAGGGCGACGGGACGGGTCTGGGGTTGGCGATCTGTCGAGATTATGTGCGTCGGTTCGGTGGGACGTTGATGGCGTCGCGTGGGTTGAATGGCGGGTCGGTGTTCACGGTACGGTTTCCCGCTGATGAGGTTGCATGTTCCGGGGGCGGTGTGTGCTCTGGAGACGAGTCCTCTTCTGGAGGTGTGGTATCGTGAGCGCGCGTCGCGGTGTTATATTGGTTGTGGACGATGACCGGATCATTCTGGAATCGCTGTGCGCGTTCCTCGAAGCAGAGGGGTATGCGACGATTGGGGCTGCGAACGCTGCGGAATCAGATGACATGCTATCATCGCACGACGTCGATGTGGTGATCTGCGATGTCAATCTGCCCGATGCTGACGGGTTTGAGTTGCTTGATCGGATCAAGCAGCGATGGCGTGACATGATTGTGATTATGATCACGGGTTATGGTACGATCGAGAGCGCCGTGGAAGCCATCAGAATGGGTGCCTATGACTATCTCGCCAAACCCATCATCGACGATGAGCTTCGCCTGGTGGTACAGCGTGCCATGGATCAGCGGATGCTGGTACGGAAATGTCAGACACTGCGCGATCAGCTTGACGAGAAGTACGGGTTAGGCCGGATCATCGGGCGGGATTACAAAATGATGAAGGTCTTCGATCTGGTGGAGGCTGTCTCCCGATCGACGGTGAATGTGCTGGTCGGAGGTGCGTCTGGGACAGGGAAGTCGATGATTTCGCGGGTGATACATCATCTCAGCGATCGTTGTGATGGTCCATTTGTCGAGGTCAGTTGCGGTGCCATCCCCGAGTCGCTGCTGGAAAGCGAGTTGTTTGGGCACGCAAAGGGTTCTTTTACAGGTGCACTAGCAGACAAGGTGGGAAAGTTCAAAGCTGCAGATGGCGGGACGCTGTTTCTGGATGAAATTTCGACAGCATCGCCGGCACTTCAGGTCCGATTGTTGCGGGTGATTCAGGAACGGGCGTTTGAACCGGTGGGGAGCAATGAGACCGAGCATGTCGATGTGCGTCTTGTGCTTGCTTCCAATGTCGACCTGAAGACCGAGGTGGCGGCTGGTCGGTTTCGTGAGGATTTGTTCTATCGCATCAATGTTGTGTCGATTTTTTTGCCTCCACTGAAGGACAGAATTGGCGATATTCCGCTGCTTGCAGATCGGTTTCTACATGAATATTGCTCACTGCCGGGACGGCGATTGCTTTCGATTTCCGATGATGCAATGCGCTACCTGCAGGCGCACGATTGGCCTGGAAATGTGCGCGAACTGGAGAATGTGATCGAGCGGGCGGTGGTGCTGACGCGTGGTTCGGAGATCACAGTGGATGACCTGCCACCCGGACTTGCTTCGAAGAGAACGGTCACCGGGGTGGACGTTGAAGCCACACCGAGGTCGCTCAAGACAGCACTCGCCGGTCCTGAGCGACAGGTGATTGAGCAGGCATTGCAGCGTCATCAGTGGTCCCGACAGGCTGCTGCGGATGAACTGGAAATCAACCGGACGACGCTCTACAAGAAGATGAAGAAGTATGGTTTGCTGTCCAGGGTTGTCGTGTGAACAGTCCGCGTCTTGCCTCAAAGATCCAATTGCCTCAAGGATCCAGCTTTTTAGCAGAGTTCCATCAGGCATTTCATGAGCAGGGTTCTGCTTTTGGCGTCTTTGATCGTTTTGACAGCATTTTCGACGATGCTGCGGGCCTGGTTGCAATCGCCCATTTTACCAAGCAGCCTCGCAAAGGTTTCAATGGCGACGACGTCTTTGCCTTCGCTGAGTTTGTTTGCTTCTCGAGCGAAACCCAGTTGCGCATCCGTGGGTTCTCCGGTGTGGTATCCCCGGGTTGCGAGCATGAGGTAGGTGGCAGGCAGCGTGTCGATCTCAAGGATGCGGGCTGCGAGCGAACTGGCGGCGGCGTGGCGTTTGGTTCCAACAAGGATTTCGTAGAAACGACCAAGCTGGTTGACAATCCGCTCCCGTTCACTGGATGCAAGTCGCTCGAATTCGACGGGGTCTGCCTCATTGATACGCCTGAGGCGATCAATCGTTCTGTGATAAGAGGCGATGGCGTTATCAGATTCTCTTGAAACATCGATGGCTTCTGCCAGCTCGTCGTATCGGCGTGCGGCGATCAGTTCGTCGGTCAATTCAGAACGCAGGTTCTGGGCGATCGACGGATCGTCCTTGCGTGACCGCATCCGATCGTAAAGTGCGAGGGTCTTATCGGTCTGGTCGATGATGCGGTTCATGGTTGCGTAGCCCTGGATGTCGAAGGCGCTTGCAGTTCCGGCTTCTATCGCGGATTCCAGGGTGTCTCGGCGTTTGGCGATGGCTGGCTTGACGGGTGGATAGATCGCAGCAAGTTGTCCAAGCGCTTCAACGACAAGTGTGCTGCGTAATCTGATGAAGGAGGGGCTTTCTTCAGGTCCTTCGTCATAGCACCAGAGCAAGTCTTTCATCGCTCGTCGATAGTACCCGAGTTTCATCACACGGCGGGCTTCGCGAAGTTTGACACGCGGATCGTTCGGACGGGCAGAGATGAGCTGGTCGGGTCTGACGGTTTTTCCCGTGAGCACAGCGTCCGCCAGGCGCAGAAATTCTGGTGGCGCGAAGTACCCGGATTCTCGCCTTGCTTCGCTGCCATCGGGTTTCAGGAAAATGAGCGTAGGGTAGGAGCTGACGCGAAAACGGCCCGCGACCATCGGCTTCTTTTCTGCATCAATTTTCAGGGAGATTGCGTTTTTTCCAAGCCACTCGATCACACCGGCGTCCTTGAACGTGATGCGATCCATCAACTTGCAGGGTCCGCACCATGTCGCATAAAAATCGATGAAGAGTAGCTTGTTTTCTTTTTTGGCTTTCTCAAGTGCAGCCTCAAGTTTCAGGTCGTGGAAAGGGACGCCCACCGCGCGTGCGGAAGGGGCGAGGATCGCAATAGAAATGGCGACCAGGGCGATCCGCCACACAAGCGTGTGCAACGTGAGGCGTCGTGGTGTCTGTACCTTTACGGGCATATCGTGATTCTCCTCAACCGCACGACGTCCTGTCTGTGTCGCCATCGCGGATGATATAGCATATGATGTTGTGACGGACGGAGCGTTCGCGGACAGCTCCTTCACCCGGTCTTATCGTATCAAAACGCGACGCCAATCGGAAGGAAAACGTACTATCGGACCATTGTTTTTGTTGTTTCGTTACAATCCCGCAACAAGGTGACTCTAACCATGACGCTTCTCATCACATCATTGACGCAGGAACGCAGCCGAGACATGCGCAGCGCAGCCGAGGAGGTTCTGGATGCCGGGCTGGGCGTAGGCTGTGACGGCGTGGAATTTCGCCTGGATGTGCTGAAAGACGAGGAGGCTGACATCCGCGGTATTGCGGCTGATCTGCAGACGGGGCGATGGATTGTGACCTGTCGACCAGCGGGTGAGGGGGGGCAGTTTCACGGTTCCATTGAGAATCGGGTCGAGCGATTGCTCGGTGCAGGGCCTCCCGGCGAGGGATTCATCGATTTTGAGTACAGTGACTGGAAGCGTTCCGACCTCGCACGAAACGACTTGATGAAGGGTAACGTTGTGACCGGTCGCTTCAACCATCCGCCATCCTTGATTTTGTCGCATCACGATCATCAGGGATGTCCGAGCGATATCGATGCGCTGGTCGCTGAGATGTGCGCTGTTCCGGAGGCCGCCATCGTCAAAATCGCATGGCAGGCGCGTGATATTTTCGATTGCTTCAAAGCGTTGGATTTGATGCGGAGCGGTGTGAAACCTGTCGCAGCCATTTGCATGGGTGAGCATGGTTTGCTCTCGCGCGTATTGGCCAGGAAAGTCAATGGGTTTGCGTCCTATTGTTCGATCGCTTCGGGGGAGGAGTCCGCCCCGGGACAGGTGTCGCTTCAGGAAATGCTTGATAGATATCGTTGGCATGACATGGATCGACACACGCAATTGTACGGGGTAATAGGTGACCCCGTGGACCACTCCCTGGGGCCGCATTTGTTCAATCACGTCTTCAATGCTGAGGACATTCCTGGCGTATATCTCCCACTGCGTGTCCCGGAAGGGTACGACGCGTTCGCCCGATTCATGGACGAATGTCTCGAGCGTGACTGGTTGGATTTACGCGGGTTGAGCGTCACCACGCCGCATAAGGTGAACGCTTTGCGATACCTTGGCGATCGCGTAGACCCGCCGGCAGACGCCATCGGTGCTGTGAACACCATTCGGTTTGAGGAGGGTGAGTTGTGGGGATGCAACACGGATTTTGGTGCAGCGTTGGACACGATTCTGGAAGGAATGGGACGCCCGGAGGAAGAGTTTTCAGACTTACCAGTCGATGTGCTGGGTGCAGGGGGTGTCGCTCGTGCAGTGGTTGCGGGCTTGCTCGATCTTGGATGTCATGTCACGGTCTACAATCGCGATCAACAGCGCGGTCAGTCGCTGGCTGACACGTTCGAATGTGAGGTGAAACCGTGGGACGAGAGGACGAATTATCAGGGTCAATTACTGGTCAATTGCACCAGTGTCGGTATGTGGCCGGATATCGACGAAACCCCAATGCCCGCAGAGTTTCTTCGAGAGGGCGTGGCGGTCTTCGACGCTGTGTATCGCCCGCGGGAGACCAGGTTGCTGCGCGATGCATCAGAAAAGGGGTGCCGCACGATCGACGGCGTTGGCATGTTCCTCAGGCAGGCGGTGCAGCAGTTTGAATATTGGACGCAGCAGTCAGCCAATGTCGGGCTGATGGCGAAAATGATCCTGCAATCCATCGGTGAAGAGGTTGCCGAGGAAGAAGACGATGAGTGATGTGGGGGTGGCGCGATCGATCCTGTCACGGACGATCGTGCTCATCGGTTATCGCGGATGTGGAAAGACGACGGTCGGATCGCTCCTGGCAAAATCTCAGGGCACGCTATTTCTCGACACAGATAAAATAATTGTCGACCGAACAGGAAAATCCATAACCGAAATTTTCGTGACCGAAGGGGAAAGTGGATTTCGAAAACGCGAATCCGACGCTATTCGGGAAGCGACGCGCCAGCAGTCAGAACTTGTATCCACGCATACAGGGTATCTGCCCCCGATCGTGATAAGCCTCGGAGGAGGAGCAGTGGAGACTCCGGAAAACCTGAAGTTGCTACCAGAGGACCGCTGCATTGTCTGGCTGACTGCACCCCCGATGGTACTCGCAGATCGCCTCACCAGCGACCCGGCTACAACCTCAAACCGACCCCCCCTCACGGAAGCGTCATCCACGCAGGAAATCGAAATGGTACTCGCGCGGCGCACACCGCTGTACCGTCAATGGGCGGATATGGAAGTGTCTACAGAAGGTCGAAACCCAGCCGACATCGTATCCCGGATAGTGGCGATGGACGCCTAATCGTCATCACCAGCCTCCTCAGCCGCCTTCTCTTTGTCCTTTTTGTCAATCGGGTTTTCAAACCCGCACTTCTCACAGATCGTCGAGACGATCGGCCGAAACGCACGATGCACATAATCGTCCAGCCGAACGCTTCCAGACTTGTCACCGTCCTTGTAGATCACATCCAGGTATCCTTTGCGGCGATAGTCTTCCGTATCCAGTTCCGTCATGGCTGAAAACGGGATGACCGCCCGACCACGCATCTTAAGACCAGAATCATCAAGCTCCACCCGTGTCATGAGCACACGGACGGTCTGGATCATCATGACTGCTGCGATCGCGAGAAGCACTGCACCAAGGTACAACTGCGCGTCCAGGTCCGTTTCTGTGTGCGCACCATCCTGAAATTCAACGCCGGTAACCAGGTCTCCCGCAAGCGTCACAATCATCTGCCCACCAGGACCGAAATAACGCAGCTCGTCATGACGCGGACTTGTCCACCCCGCCTCTCCCCGATCTTCGATCAGCTCGCGCTGGGTCAGGCGAGACGATTTGAAGGTCTCAGCGAAACGCTCAACAGACTCTTTCGTGATGTCTGGGTGAATCTCGGGCGTTTGCTCCGGAAGCGGCACCAGTTCTGCGACAGCCTTCTCAAGGTTGTCCTTCGGATATCCCGAGACACCGTCAAGGAGGAACCATCCCCCAAACACCCCAACCCAGCCGGTCAGAATCAGGGTCCGCACGATGCGCTCTTTCGTTGTACCGGATACTATGCGTTCCATGAAACGCTCCTTATGCTCTCGCAACATGCGGAGTCGATAAACAGGGGTTCTAGCAATTCAGGCCCGATCCGTCGAGGACTGCACCGCAAATTATCGACCATCGGCACCAGGGGCGAGCAATAGGTTCAATCGGCAATAATCGCACGGTTCCGATAACAACTCGCAGCAACCTGAACAGTCCATGTCGATAACCATAGCAGAAAGATAGTTCGAGACCGGGCGATCCAGGAGAGTGAGGTGATCCTTCAGGAGAAGTGAGAGTGTGTTCCGGGGAGGTGTGGGCTTCCTCCCGAACCGAGGCGTCTCAGCCCCATGATGATCGCGAACCCGTACCAAAACCCTACGTCGATACCGGGGAAATCTGCACCAGTTGGCGTTGCGGACGCTTCAATACCAGATTCCAGACGCTCCCGACCACGAGGCTCGCCACACCAAAATACACCATCCACGGAAGATCCCAGACGATACGGGCGACAATGATCGCCGAGGAACCGAGCACCACCGCCCCAAGCGGACCAAACCTCCGATGTCGCCTCGTAGACCAGGCAACACTCCCAAAGGACAATGCCAACAAGGAGACGATCAAGGGACGCTGCACAGAATCGCTCAACATAAACCCAAGACCGAGCGAAGAAAGTACCGCCCCATAAGCAGCCAGACATAACGGACAGGTCGCACTCGGCAACAGAGGAAGGATTGCAGTTGGCACCACCAGAATCGCCCGGAACCAACCACCACGCCCACGCCGGGGCTTGATCTCCCCGGCGGGGCGAATATCAGGCTGATCTGCCACTACTTGCCCGATTTACAACACGAAGGCTTGCCATCCGCCGTGGCACCATCGTGTACCATGGTAACGTCATCCGCCGGGTTACCTTTCGATCCTTTTTCACCAAGCGGGCACCGATCCACACAAATCAGCTCACCAGTCTGCGGGCAGACGATCCGACCAGGGCAATCCGCCCGGTTCGCATCGAGCGTCGGGCATTTGTCCCGGCAAATCAATTCGCCAGTTTGCGGACAGACGATCTGACCAGGACAGTCTGCCCGATCCGACTGGGCACTGACCAGAGTCATCCCGCCAAACGCCGCAAAACCCATCACAGCCAATCCGAGTACAGGAAGAATATACGCTCTACGCACCATCATCATCTCCTTCATTTTCTGAGACCAATATCCTTAATCACCGCACACTCACCAGTCGAGCGACGGCAACGGTCCAGAGCTTGCCCCAGAGCAGCCCGAACACGCTTCAAATCTTTCATCTTCTCATCAACTTTCGCCAGACGACGCTCAAGCAAGGCTTGAACCTCCGATTGACACGCCCGTAGATTCCCGGTTTCAACGTCAAGAAGCGCTCGAATATCGCCAAGCGTAAAACCAACAGCCTGAGCAGAACGGATAAACCGCAGGCGATCCACATCAACGCCGTCATACATGCGATACCCATTCCTGCCCCGGCTCGACGGAACCAGCAAACCCTCCTTCTCGTAATACCGAAGGACAGATCCAGCCACACCAACCGCCTTGGCAGCCTCGCCTACCGTCATCAGACCATTTTTCTCTGTATTCGCGTTCATCACATCAACAGTATACACCTTAAACCCAGCATGAAGGTCAAACCGAAAAAGCAGAAATATATATATTTCTCTAAACCCTTTAATATCAAGTGGTTACAAGTTATTCCAGAGGGGCGAAATCTATTTTCGGAAGGGCGATCAGCCTGTCGGGTGGCCCATGTCTTCAGACATGGGGAAGCCGATGACAACGCCGCATATTCACTTGCGTATCCTGAATTCCGGAGAATAATCCCGTGGTCCACCGTCCAACGGCAGCCGGAACATCAGGACGTCGTAGAGCAACAGCAAGCTGTCTTCACCATGGCATTGGACCCAAACTGCTCATGCGGAAAATCCGTGTCGTCAACAAAAATCGCATCTGGTCGCTCACACGCATCCTCATACTGACTGCGATCATCGGCGGTATCCACGGCCTGTTGCCGTCCAAAGTTGTCAATAATGCAGTAGCCGCGCTCCTGCCCGGCATATTATTGGGAGTATTCATCGAAAAACGACTTGTCGCGCTTGGTTATGTGCTTATCGTACCCCTCACCTATGCGGTTTCCTTCACAGCCGGTGATTTTGCAGAAGCATGGTTATTCCCGCCATCGTTTCTCACCAGATTACAACGCTGGTCGCTTGGTCCGGAACTTCGGCGAATACAGGTGGTGTCAGACCTGTTGATCCCGCCGGTAGTCCTCATCCTGTCCTTTCTCGCATCTCGATGGATCCGTGGCCAAATCGTGATCCAGGACGGTACACTCTGCCCAACGTGCGCATATAACCTCACCGGCAACACCTCCATGAAATGTCCCGAATGCGGCCGCACATACACAACTTCCTCCCTCCAAAGCTAAAGCCGGATATGTTACAGAATAGGTGAAGGAAGGCAGATATTCCGGTATACTGGCAAAATGAGCACTGACGCGGAAATCCAGACTCGACTGATCGTGGGCTTCGAGATCCACGTCCAGCTCGCCACGAAAACCAAGCTCTTTTGCGGCTGCGCGCTCGGATTCGGAGAAACGCCGAACAGCGCGCTCTGTCCCGTCTGCATGGGCTTACCCGGCGCACTCCCCGTCCTGAACCGACAGGCCTACGACTACTCCGTCCTCACCGGTCTCGCCCTCGATTGCGAGATCGCAGAATTCACCAAATGGGACCGAAAAAGCTACTACTACCCAGATCTGCCCAAAAATTACCAGACCAGCCAATACGACCTGCCCCTCGCGAGCAACGGCCATTTCGAGATCGAAACCAAATCCGGAACGCGGCGAATAGGCATCCTCCGAGCACATCTCGAAGAGGACGCCGGCAAAAACCTCCACGACGTCCCCGGGTGTAGCCTGATAGACCTCAACCGGGCTGGCACCCCCCTGCTCGAAATCGTCACCCAGCCGGAAATCCACGACCCCGAAGAAGCCTACACATTCTGCACGGAATTGCAGAAGCTCGTCACCTACCTCGGCGTAACCCACGGCATCATGCAAAAAGGACAGATGCGCTTCGAGCCGAACATCAACGTCGCAATCACCACTGGCGGAACAGAATACCGAACCCCCATCTCCGAGGTGAAAAACCTCAACAGCTTCCGATCCGTCCGATCAGCCATCGAGTACGAGTTCCACCGTCAGGTCCACGACTGGAAATCCGACAACGGATACCTCATCAAGGAACGCCCCAACGAGAATCGCGGCTGGGATGACGATAAAGGCGTGACGGTATTCCAACGCAGCAAGGAAGGCGCAGACGATTACCGCTATTTCCCAGACCCAGACCTCGTTCCCGTCACAGTCACACAGGACTGGGTAAATGAAGTGCGACTTTCATTGCCGGAGCTGCCCGCTGCAAGAATCAAACGCCTCACGACAGACCTCAAACTCACAACCGAGGACGCAGCCGCAATCGTCGCCAACCGCGCCACGGCTGACCTGTTCGAGGCAGCCATAGAAGCTGGCGGCCCAGCGACCACGCTCATGAAGCAGTACTTGAATGTCTGGGCCAAGCTCGCAAACGACCAGGATGCTTCGATCGCAGGTTTGGGCGTCGGCCACGAAGCGATGGCGTCGTTGGCTGCCATGACCGAAAAGGGCGTCGTGAACGCCACGGCTGCCAACAAGATCGCCGAAGCACTCATAGGGTCCGATAAGTCGCCGGAAACCCTCGCCGAAGAAATGGGCCTCATAGCAGTTCTGGACGAAGACCAGACGGAGAAGTGGATCGATGAGGCGTTCGCAGAAAACGCAGATGCGGTGAAAGACGCCGTTTCCAGCCCAAAAAAGGCGAAAAAGGCGGCGGGCTTCCTGCGCGGTCAGGTGATGCGGATTTCCGGCGGAAAAGCCAATCCGAAAATAACCGGAGATTTGATCGAAGCTCGATTGGCCGAGCTGGCGAGTGAAGGGTAGAATGGGTTTTGTGTAGCAATGGGGGTATTTGCGCTGTACGCTGAGGGATTGCTAAAGTGTCGGCGAGCATAAACCATTAATTCGGGTGGAAGTCACTATGTCATTCAAACGTTGGATCGGGATGTTCTGTATGTTCCCCATTGCGTCATTGCTAGCCTGCGCCCCTACCGAGCCGAACGAGTTGGATAAACTCGGCACGACCTCCGTCAAAATCAACAATCTGACAGTTACCGCATGGATTGCGAACGACAACGACGAGCGCGCCAAAGGGCTGATGTTTGTACCGGCAGAGGACATGAAGCCGTTATCGGACGGTAGCGAGCGGGGGATGCTTTTTGTCTTCGAGCGCGACCAGCGGAACGGATTCTGGATGCGGAACACGATTATCGACCTCGATATCGCGTTTATCCGTGAGGATGGCCAAATTGTGCAGACCTTCACGATGGCTGCTCTGGACGAAAGCTCCTATACCCCGCGCGCTGCTTATCGGTACGCGCTTGAGGTAAATGCTGGGGTGTTTTCCCGAGATGGCATTAAAGCTGGGGATCAGGTCGAGATTCCCGAGTCTGTCCTAAAGGGCGTTAAATGACAGACCGACTCTCCATGCATTGACAGTGCGCCCGTTGCGATTGCGATAGCGGTGTTCGCTGCGACAGTGCGGCAATCATTGCCGCTGATCCGCATGGAGCGATAACGTGCAGGTACTTCTCGTCGGCCCTACCGATCGATTGCCCGAGGGCATCGGTGATGAACTCACCCAGAACGCCTGGACAGTCGATGCTGCCCCCGATATTGAGTCAGCGGCTGAAAAAGCCCGTCGCGACCATGTCGATGCGGTTGTGGTCAGCGGGCTTGATTGCCCCAGGCGTGACATTGAAGCATTTCTTGCATTATTAGAGTCTGAGCGTATTGCAGCGCTTCTCGTGGGCGGTTCTGCTCATGGGGCAGCCACTTCCGACAGTTCCCTGACTGACATATCAGATCTGGATATCACGAAGGAAGAGGTTTTGCATCGTCTGGATATTCTGGTTCGTTTTCAGAAGCAGCTCCGTCGGATGGAGCAGGAACTGGACCATTTGCAGCGTCTGGGCCTTCGGTTGAATGAGCATTTTCGCGAGATCGATGAAGAAATGCGTCTGGCGTCTCGATTGCAGCGCGACTTTCTGCCACTCAGTGTCACTGAAATCGGCCCTCTTCGTTTTGGGACGGTCTATCGGCCAGCCACCTGGGTGTCCGGGGATATGTTCGATATTCAGCGGATCGATGAGTCGCATGTTGGATTTTACCTGGCGGACGCTGTGGGGCATGGTATGGCGGCTGGGTTGCTGACGATGTTCATCAAGCGTGCGATGGTGATGAAGAATATCAGCGGCGACGACTATGAGGTCAACGATCCTGGTCGATCCCTGAAGATGCTCAATGATGCCCTCGCTCAGTACACTCTGCCCAATTGCCAGTTTGTGACGGCTGCTCATTGTGTTATCAACACTGATACGCTGGAAATGCGTTTTGCTCGTGCGGGGCACCCCTATCCTCTGCATATTCAGCGGGATGGGTCGGTGGTTGAGCTGAAGTCCGATGGCGGGCTTCTGGGATTGTTCGACGGTTTTGAGTGCAATACCTGCTCAGTTCAGCTCGAACCCGGCGATAAAGTCCTGCTTTATTCCGATGGGATTGAAGCTGCTTTCGACCATATTGGATCGCCCGATGGTACCGAGGGGGTGGGGCATCGCGGTGTTTTGGCGTGTTTTGCCGAGTCGAGTGCTGCTGAGATGGCGAAACTGGTGGTTGATCGCCTTGAAAGTGAGCAGGGGTCGCTTTTGCCGGTTGATGACGTGACGGTGCTGGCGATGGAAATCGTCGGTTGATTGTGGTTTCGCTGCCGTAGATGTTGGGTCTGATCTCCTTTGTTTTCGGTACTTGTCAATCCGGCTGTCGATATCTATACTGGTCCGCTTGGTATGCCTATGGAATCGCCCCGTCTTTCGGTGCGTGGCTGAGCGTCTGTAGAATAGCAGGTATGAATGACAGCTGGTGAAGCGTGACAGCCGGCGAAGCGTGACAACTAGAAAGAGTGACAACATGAGATCGGGCATTCATCCCGAGTATCGGGACGTGGTTTTTTATGATGTTCGTGCGGATTTCAAGGTTCTGACGCGTTCGACGGTGTCGACCAAGGAAACGACCGAATACGAAGGCAAGGAATATCCTGTGGTCAAGATGGAGATTTCCAGCGCTTCGCATCCGTTCTTTACGGGCCAGCAGAAATTCGTCGATAGTCTGGGTCGCGTTCAGCGGTTTCAGAACAAGTTCGGCGGGAATTATTTTCAGAAGAAGAAGGCGGACGACAAGAAGCCCAAAGCACGTCGTTAGCGTAGCGTAGATATTGAAAGCCACCGCGTTTTTCGTTGCGATTGCGATGGGATATGCGGTGGTTTTCTTGTGCGCCTGCTCTTGCTTCTTGTGGAGGGCGGCGTGTCTGACGGGTGTGGTTCGCACAATGGACCCTGTGTGGTGCGTGTCTGGCGGGTGGGTTCGCACCGTGGATCCTACAGTATAGGACAAATTCGCGATGAGTGAGAGCGTTGACGATCGGTTGCTTGGGAAGCTGCAGGAGCTTGCTGACCGGGCAGATGAGATCAACCAGTTGTTGATAGATCCTGCGATTGCGTCGGATCCGATCCAGTGTGTTGCGCTTTCGAAGGAGGCTGGCAAGCTGCGTCGTCTTGTTCAGCCCTATCTTGAATATCGCACGCTCAGCGATGAGCGTGATGAAGCGCAGTCGATCATTGACGATGTCGATCAGGATTCTGAGCTTCGTGAGCTAGCCGCTGAGGAGATCAAGGATCTTTGTTTGCAGTGTGATGAACGACTTGATTCGCTGAAGGAGAGTCTTGTTACCAGTGACGATGCGAACATCTCTTCGGTTATCATCGAGATTCGTGCGGGGACCGGGGGAGATGAGGCTGCCCTGTTCGTTCGTGATCTGTATACGATGTATCTGCGTTATTGCGAGCGACACCGATTCAAATTTGAAGTGATTGATCAGGCTGGTTCTGATATGGGCGGGTTCAAGGAGATTGTCCTGAACGTCAAGGGTGATGGTGTATATCGGCACCTTGGTTATGAGAGTGGTGGGCATCGTGTGCAGCGTGTTCCGGAGACCGAGTCTCAGGGTCGGGTTCATACGTCGGCTGTCACGGTTGCGGTTCTTCCCGAGCCGGAAGAGATTGATATTGACATCAACTGGGATACTGAGGTTGAGGAATTTGTATCGCGTAGTGGTGGACCTGGTGGTCAGAATGTCAACAAGGTGTCGTCGGCGATTCGTCTGGTTCACAAGGAGACGGGGATTACCGTTTCGATGCGCGACGAGAAATCTCAGCATAAGAATCGTGCGAAGGGTCGTCGACTTATGACCGCGCGTCTGTTTGATTTTCATCAGTCGGCTGCCAATCAGGAACGGGCTGCTGCGCGCAAGACGATGATCGGTTCCGGGGATCGTTCTCAGCGTGTTCGGACTTATAATTTTCCTCAGAACCGGTGTACCGATCACCGGATTGGTCTGGACCTGTATTCGCTTGAGAAGATCATGCAGGGTGAGATTGATGTGCTGGTGAAAGCGCTGCAGACGCACGACAAGGAACAGCGGTTGGCGAGTCTGTAGCCCGTATTTCGCCGGTTGCACTGGCGGACAAGCCGCCAGTGGCACCCATCATCCGTTGCTGTCACGACTTTTCCGATGGTTGTGATGATGCACTTCATTTATTCGGTTATTTGTGTATTTTTCCGAAGCCCTCGTCTTCCTTACGGCGGGTTCGTTGCTTCTCCTTTGCTGATTTGACTTCTTCTTCGGACGGCGTGTCGTCCTGGTCGGCTGGGTGGTGAAAGGTGATGATTTCGTCCCAGTTTTTTACTTTGTCTCGATCGGTATCCCGGCGGTGTGCTTTTTTTAGTCGCGGTGCGATCGGAATGGTTGCGTCGCTGTCTTGCGTATTGCGGTTTCTGCCAGCCTGACTCCTGCCTTTGCGATTTTTTCCCTTGCGACCTTTTCCGTTGCGTTCCTTATTGCCTGCTTTTTCGAGCAATGCTCCGAATGCGTTGTGGGGTGCGCGGTTTTTGCCGGGTTGGGAGCGCTTGCTGATTGAGGTGTGACAGAGTTTGCATGAGATGACGCGCAGGATTTGCTCGTGTGTGTCAGTTCGTTCATTGGGTTGTGAAGGGTTTGTCCCTGCCAGGATTTCGACCCAGTTCGGGATGGTGTCTCCGTCGAGGTCGATGCGCGGAGCCTCGGCTTTTCTGGTTGCATCGCTGGCGGTACTCGACAGTTCTGCTTCAACGGTTCGGACGCGTCGCGTTATGGGGGTTTCTGCACCTTCGTCGGCGATGAGCGTCCCGTAAGAGGAAAGCGTCTGGTCCTGTCGCGAGGCGTGGCAGGTGTCGCAGCGGATGTGTTGTTCGATGAGTTGTAGTTTCAGGGTTTCGAAATGGATGGGTTTTGCGGTTGCGTCTTGTTGTGATGCTGGGTGATGGAGGGCGATCAGTGTTGCTGCCAGGAGGTGCGTCCGCGTTTTTGGCATTGTTGGCGTCCCTTCGTTGGATTGTTCCCAGTGTAGCATAATGGTCCGCAGAGCGGAGACTACCTGATTCGGTGGAGTCTGTGTGTGGTTTGGACCGATAAAACCGGCTGGATTATCGGACATCTGCGCTATTCGTGGTTTGTCATTACTTAATCCTTTGTGACCGGCTGCCGATGAACTGCACAGCACCGCGTTCGCTCACTCTGAGGCGGGAATGCCCGTTTTGGGCGTGTGGGCGATGGTTTGGGCAGAACACATTGGCCGGATGGATACCATGGAAGCTAGAAACAGAAATAACATTGGGATTATCGGGGGATTAGTCCTGGCGTTGCTGCCTGTAGGATGTGGGCAGGATCCGACGGCTGACTCGGTGGTTGTGATCGTCGAGCCGTCGTCTCGGCCGATGTTGACAGCCTCACAGGATTCTCAGATTTCGTTGTTTGGCGGTTTGCCACGACGTGGAGAGTCTCATTATATCGGTCGTGCTCGTGGGGCGTTGCTTCAGCATTCGTTCACGCGTGAGGGTGGAGATTTCGATCCGCATTTTGATAGCAGTGGTGATCGATTCGTATTTTCGTCTACGCGTCATACGGAGAGTCCTGATCTTTATATCAAGAGTGAGCGTGGTACGGCTGTCACTCAGCTCACTTCTGATCCTGGTCATGATATTCAGCCCTGCTTCGATCCAGAAGGTCGTCGCGTTGCGTTTGCGAGCAATCGGACCGGGAACTGGGATATCTGGGTTGTTGGTCTTGATGGTCAACATGCTGTTCAGATTACGAATACACCGATGCACGAGGTTCATCCGAGCTGGTCTCCCGATGGGACGCGGGTTGTGTACAGTGCGTTGCCCGAGCGGTCCGGGACGTGGGAGCTGTGGGTATCACCTGTTGAGCAGCATGCGACTTCCACTTTTATTGGACACGGCGTCTATCCTGAATGGTCTCCGATTGATGATCGTATTTTGTTTCAGCGGTCGCGACAGCGTGGGAGTCGGTGGTACAGCATCTGGACGATTGAGATGGTTGATGGTGAGCCTCGGTATCCGACCGAGATTGCAGCCAGCGCGGATCATGCATTGATTCTTCCTGCGTGGAGTCGCGACGGGCAGCGTGTTGCGTTTACGACGGTGGGGAGTTTGCCGGATATTGATCCTGAATTCGGAGCCGTCTACGAGCGGTCCGATATCTGGGTGATGGACACGGATGGCGGATCTCGTATTCGATTGACGGATGGGCATTCGACGAATTTTGGACCTGCATGGGGTCCGAATGGACGGGTCTATTTTACGAGTATGCGAAGTGGGCATGAAACGATCTGGAGTGTGATGCCTACGACTGGCATGATGCCTACGACCACGCCTGGTAGTACGTACAGCCGTGTTGGTGCTGCGTCGAAGGTTCGGGCTGTG
Source organism: Planctomycetota bacterium (assembly GCA_024275565.1). Lineage (GTDB taxonomy): Bacteria > Planctomycetota > Phycisphaerae > UBA1845 > UBA1845 > JAJRYY01. Next base: position 4,255 of record JAJRYY010000201.1, on the reverse strand, counting down.
TCGTCTGACGCCCGTGATGGGTCCAGATTATCAGAATAATGATCTTATTGCGTACAATCGTTAAGGCGGGCGACGGATTGGACGATGACTTGGTTGACGTGATGTAACGCCTTTGGGAATGGATCCCATATCGGGCGTTGGAAGTAAGAGAACACGGATGGTGTCGGCGATCATGGATGAAAGCCAGTCTCTTGAAAGCAGGCGGAAATGTGTCGCAGTTGCGGCGGTGTTGTTTTGTACCGTTTTGCTTTTCTCCGGTATAGGATGCCAGAGAGCGAATTATGTTGTTGAGCCTGCTCGTTTGGCCAATGACGCGTTTGGCCCGCTGATTATTGCGGTGGCACCTGCCATCAACGTCAGTGGATCATCGGACCTTGATCCGAATCGCGTTGCGGATTTGATGGCTGGCGAGCTTAGTTATGTGGATATGGTTGATGTCATTCCGGTCAGCAGAGTTTTAGCAGTATTGACTGACCAGGAACGGCGTCGGATTGAATCACCGGCCCACGCACTTGAAGTTGCGAGAATCTTGGGTGCCGATGCGATTCTGGTATTTTCGGTGACGGAGTATGACCCTTATGATCCACCAGTCGTTGGAATCTCAGCGCAATTGTACGGACGAACGAGGTTTGGCCTTGCCCGTTTCAACCCGCAACGAGAATCTCGAAGGGGATCGCCCTCACCGGACATTGGATTTATCTCGCCTTTGGCTCCGATCGCTCAGGCGCAACGCGTCTTTAATGCCACACATGAGTGGGGGTCTTCGGAGGTCCAGAGATTTGCCCGGATGCGATGTGCCGACTGCGGCCCGTTGGGATGGCGTAAATACGTTGCCAGTCAACAAGCGTATGTCCGATTCTGCTGTTATAAGACCTTAGAATCGTTGATGTCCGCAGGGTCGGATAAAATAGCCGACGCGGAAAACAAGAGTTTACCAAACGCGACGGGAAGCTAAGCCGATGAAAGCAGTAAGACAGTTATCGTTGGTTAAAGGATCGGAACGGTTTGTGTTTCGGTACTCGGTTGGAGAGGAAGCAAAAGTGATCGACGCGTTTGCGGCGACCGCTTCAGATCGGGCCAGCCGGTTCGATTGGTTTGACGCTGCAGTTCTGAGTTATCAGATGGGGCGTAGACTTGAGATGGAGCTCGACGAGGTCGCCAGGTAGGGCGATGTCCAGGTAAGGGATTTTGTTGCGGCAGGACGATTTAAAAAAATTCGCCCGTCCCAAGGCGAAGATCGTCGAATGTGGCTGCGACAGGGTCGGGTAGCAGAGCTTGGGAGTTCTGCGTGAAGGCAATCGCCGAAACGTTGTGATTTGAACATGAGCGAAAACCCTCTTATCAACGAGTTCCTGAATTACCTCAACTTCGAGAGGCATTTCTCCCCTCATACGGCGAAGTGCTACGGTGCAGACCTCACACAGTTCTGTGCATTTCTCGCAGGAGGCGCGACCGGGTCTGGTAAGCATGTATCCTCTTCGCCAGGTTCGGCGAGTGGGTTTGCAGGCCAGCCGGGGCACGGTACTCAGGTAAATCCGACACAGGCTGCCATGGCTGTCCTCGTCGATGTGGATATGAAGCAGAAGCTTCTGTCTGTGACGGCGGACGATGTGAAAGCTTTTCTGGCGTTCCTGAATCAACAGGAATACTCGAAGTCGACGGTAGCCAGAAAGCTCGCCACGCTGCGGAGTTTCTACAAATTCTGCGTCCGGCGAAACTATGTGCAGCAGAATCCCCTTGCGACGATTCGGATGCCCAAGCAAGAGAAGCGTCTGCCCAAGTTTTTGAACCTGGACCAGATCAACAAGCTCTTGAGCACTCCGGACGATGCAACACTGCTTGGTTCTCGCGATCGCGCCATGCTGGAGGTGATGTATTCCACCGGTATCCGTGTGAGCGAACTCGTTGACCTGAATTTTCAGGACATCGATTTTGAACAGCAGCTTGTGCATGTTCGTGGCAAGGGCAAGAAGCAGCGCAATACGCCTGTTGGGCAAACTGCTCTTGGAGCGATCGCACGGTATCTCGAGTTGCGGCGTTCTGACCCGAGAAGTGCGACATTCGATCAGCAGGCACTTTTTGTGAACAAGCATGGTCAGCGTCTCAGCACGCGAAGTGTTCGGCGTAAGCTGGACAAGTATCTGGCGGTTGCGGGTCTGGATCCGTCCATCTCGCCGCACACGTTGCGACACAGTTTTGCAACGCATATGCTGGACAAAGGTGCAGATCTCAGGAGCGTTCAGGAGTTGCTCGGGCATCAGTCTCTCTCCACGACGCAAGTCTATACGCACCTGACGACAGAGCGCATGAAGCAGTCTTACGATCAGGCTCATCCGAGAAGTGAAGAGGCTGTTCCGGGGCAGGCAGCGACGATACCATTCAGCCAGCCGGCTGGATATCAGCAACCTGCAGCAGCTCAGCCACCAGCTGGGACGCAGCAGGGGGACCAGTTCGGTCGACCTGTTCCGAACCCCAATCCGCAAAATGATCCGAATCGCTTCGGTCAGTAAGCAGTACCGTCGAAAAAGTAGTGCCGTCAAAAAGGGAACACAAACGGTCTCGCTCCACTTGGTGCGAGGCCGTTTTTTTTGTGGGAGGGCGAGCATCCTGCAGTATCGCTGGCTGGGTGGTGGATGCCCGAGGAGGTTGAGAATCGATGACCACCTGCATGGGTCGCCTTCAGGATCACGGTTTTCGGATAAACGTTCATCCGAATGAGGCAATACACTGACAATACCTGGTCAGCACATTGGGGAGGGGCTTTCGTTGCCTCATCGGATCCACCACCTCCGAAGATCTGGGCCATCCACCAGGGATGTCAAATAGATCATGGTTCAGTCGTGGCTGACGAAGTCTTTCAGCGATCGCAACTGAATGTCCTTGCGTTCGCGGAGTTTTTCGAGGAACCAGTATTTGTGTCCCGCGCCGAACATGATGAGGAATCGCTTGCCTTCGTTGCGATGTGCGTCGAGTGCAGCTGATATGAGTGCGAAATGTGCCCGGTTGATGTTGTCCCATCCGCCATCGCCGATGGCATCGTTGAACAGGCGGTTGTAGGGTTCGAGACCCTTTTTCGTGATCTCGTCGTACCGCAGCGTGTGTATTCCCATCGGGTCGTCGCCGAACCCTTCCTTTTCGAGTTGCTGATCGGACCACTTGTCTGCCGCTTCCATTTCGGCGTAATCGTCTGCGCGCTGCGTTTTGAATTTCTGTAGCTTATCGCGTCGCTCGTTGGCCATGGTTCGGGTCCATGCGGCGCACGGTACGATCTCGAATTTCATGCTGGCGCGGAGAGGGAAGAGTGCGTGGGTGTATTCGGGGAATCGTCTTACGCGGGATTCTACGATCGTACCGGACGCATTGAACTCTGTGGATGCCTGATCGAATCTATCCGGCGGGATTTCGCACAGCACATAGTCCGGATCGACTGCCTGGATGAATTCCTTGACCCGTTCGACGGAATAGGTGTCGCTGGTGAGATGTCGTCCGTGGATCATGCCCATGACGACGACTTCGTTTTTCCCCACACTGCAGCCCGCCATCGTTCCCAGGAGCATCATGCACATTGTGCTGCTCCACATCACCCACCGTTGTGGCATCATTCTATTGCTCATGTTCATGTTTCCTCACCGAATCGCGTTCCCTGCTCGCCTGTCGATACTTGCATCCTGACACCATCCGGCGAGAATTCGTCCAGGTCAACCTGCATCTATCGCCATCAGGAGTAGCTGCGTTATGAAAGCATCCGATCTGTTCGTCAAATGTCTCGAAAATGAGGGCGTTGAGTACATCTTTGGGCTGCCCGGTGAAGAAAATGCCGACGTGATGATCTCGCTGATGAAGTCGCCGATCAAATTCATTCTCTGCAGACACGAACAGGCGGCGGCGTTTATGGCGGATGTGTATGGGCGGTTGACGGGGCGTGCGGGGGTTTGTCTTGCCACGCTTGGACCGGGTGCGACCAATCTGGTGACGGGGGTTGCTGATGCGAATATGGACCGTGCCCCGCTCGTGGCCATCACCGGGCAGGCAGACACTCGGCGTCAGCATAAGGAATCGCATCAGAATATGGATGTTGTGAGTATGTTTAGCCCGATCACGAAGTGGGCAGATAACGTTGCTCATCCGGACAACATACCTGAGATGGTTCGCAAGGCGTTCAAGGTGGCTGAGATGGAAAAGCCAGGGGCGTGTTTGATCGAGCTACCGGAGGATCTTGCTGAGGCGGAGACCGACAAGATGCCGATTCTTCCGC
>JAJRYY010000200.1 GCA_024275565.1 Planctomycetota bacterium | reverse complement strand
GCAACGAGGTGGGAAGGGTGATCGCGACGCCTGTTGGGACAGGCTCCGCTGCGCTCCGCCTGCCCCAACAGGCGATGGATGAGGAACAGAAACAGGTACCGACTCTCATAACCACTGGTACATAGATTGGGGGCAGGTCACCGCAATCTCCGCAGTATCTCATAACCTCATTGCGGGTACAAAGGCCTGCAGAATTCACGTACTCATCTGCAATTACCGTGGCGATGATCTACAACGGCAGAGCGATCGTGGCTGAAGCTGAAACAGCCATCTACCAGGATTATCAACCGGGTTCATCTTGCAAAGTGATCTTGCAAAGTGATTTTGCAGGATGGTCCTGCCGAAGCGAACATGGCGTAACACATCCCAGGCGCACAGAAGTCCCAATCGCAAAGAAGCACGAGCTTTCGGTCCTGCTGGATATATTTCGGCTTTGCTGGAAAATGCGAAGCTGCACACGACGCCCCTCATCGTGCAACTTATTTTGCCGAGGAGGAATATTCTTCACAGGGTCGGGCGGGTTGGCCAAGACCTGAGTACAACCCATTCGCCAACTCTGAATCAATAAGCAACGGGAGTGGATGGGAATCGAACCCACCAGGCGCCGCGCAAACGACGCCTCAACGGCTTTGAAGGCCGCGGAACCCACCAGGCGTCCGGACACTCCCTCAGAACGTCCGAAAATGTACCACGCATAACCCTTTTCATGAAGGGACTTCATGATAATACACCCGGAACCTCGCATTCCAGCCACATCGGCAGGTTCTTGTAGACCGCCTTATGAGTTCGTCGATAGTAGTTACGGAGACCGCGGCGACACGGAATCCTCAGCGTTGGGGCGTCACAGAAAAGTACATGGGACAGTCACACGGAGACCATGCAGTGGGTGTTGAAATGCAGCAGGAAAACGTTCTTCAGCGGGACAATGTCCGCATGCTGCTCGAATCTCTCGACGAGCAGGCAAGATTGCATGGATGGAAGAACCAGGATTTGCGGACCAGGACGCGCAGACGGCTCAGATGTGCATGCCGGGTCCAATATACATCACCAGATGGCGATCGCACACTCACCACAGCCGGCCGCACACGGGACATCTCCCAGTCAGGGCTTGGCGTGATGCTGACCACACTTCTCGAACCCGGTATCATCGTACAGTTGACAATACTTTTACCGGACGGGAAGGAACACCAGTTGAGAGGCGAAGTCACATTCTCCCGTCATATTCGCAGCGGGTGGCACCTCTCTTGCGTTCAATTCACCCGATCCGCAAATGACTGAGCAAGATTCCGCAGGCGGCGAAATTCGCCATACCCTGTGTCACCTTTTTAGCGCTGATAATCTCTCTGTGCTGTTAATCTCTCTGTGGCTGCTAATCTCTACTCGACTTTCACTTCAATGCGTCGGGGCTGAACGTCCGGGGTTTTTTGCAGTGTAATTTTGAGAACACCCTTCGCGTATTTGGCTTCGACTTTATCGGCATCCACGGTCGCGGGTAGCTGAACGGTACGCTGGAATGGTCCGAATTGACGCTCACCGTAATGCTGCTGCATACAATCCAGCCCCCCACTGCCCGCCGGTTCGCCATCGCATCCCATCTTGTCATCACATCCCATCTCGTCATCGCGCTTCTTTTCGCCGCTGATCGTAAGCGTGTGTTCGCTGATCTGAATGTCCACTTCGTTGGGATCGACACCGGGCAGCTCGGCAGATATCGTAATGTCCGAGGATGACTCGATTAAATCCATGCGTGGTCCCCATCCGAAGCGTGCAGGCCAGGATTCCAGCGGACTCGTACCCCACTGATCGCCCGTGAAGCGGTCGTAGAGGCGTTCCATTTCGTCCCGAATGCGAGAAAATGTCGCGTCGATCGGGTGGTCGTCGTCAGGTCGATTTCGCCATGGTCCGCGGGGCATGATGTTCTACTCCTTCCGTAGTGAATCAACGATTTGCCTGCAGGGCATTGCTACTGTACATAGTCGCGAAATGTTGCAGTACGCCCCTGCACCCACATTATTCGCAGTGAATAGCGAGCTTTCAAGTGAAAACGCGACGCAGATAGCGTAGTGCCCGCCAGGAGTGGATGACGGCCAGCCGCACCACTGACACGTCGCTGGAGCAGTTGTAGTTATCGGTCGCTATCGAGGTGATGAGCGTCACCAGGGTTGCCATAATGACTTGAGGAGTGCGAGCCACCTTTGGGGGACGGGAGAGATACAACATATCACATGCCCTGAAATCTTTGATGGTTGTGTTGGTGATCGCAGGTGTCGCCGGGGCAGATCAACCAAACGGTATAGCCATCGATAACGCCCAAAGGCAGGGGAACTGGACTGTCGGTCCTGGTGTATCGCCTCGTGCAGATGGACGTTTATCCCAGCCCTGATCTTGGAGGGGGGGTGTGCTAATTTTAGTTGAAATTTGAGACGAACGGCTCCATGAATGACGGTGGTTTTTGGAACATCCATCAAACAAGGAGCCGTATCATGAAAAGTTTCGTACGAATCGGAGCAAATCGCAAGGACGAAAACAAAGGACTTGGAACGGAATCTGAGGGTGGCCGAGGAACGATTCCAGAGG
>JAJRYY010000199.1 GCA_024275565.1 Planctomycetota bacterium | reverse complement strand
GTTGCTGCTTTCGACTGAGACCGAACGGGCTGCGGCGGACAAGGTGGCATCACTCTATCCGGATGCAACGGTCAGAATCGTAGGATCGAGCGGTGCGAACGTACATGGGACACACATGTTCGGAGTGATCGATGGCATCGAGGAGCGTATTGTTCAGTTCATCGGAAAACATGTGGGCGATGGTGGCGGTACGAAGGTCGTCGGTGTCATGGGCAGGGCGTATTACTACCAGCCCGGAAGCGACATGCACACCTCCATGCATGAAGCCACCGTCCGATGGTTCTCCTCGGAGCGTGAAGCAACGTTGCGTGGCGCGGAACCCTTCGATCCCAAAAAACACACGGGTTCAGAGAAGCATATAAAGTAGCTGTTTATTCACCCAGCTCAAGGCTCGCACGAGGGCTGATCAGGAGCGTTTCTGGAGTACATACTGAATTTCGACCGGTTCCGATCCCTCGGCAAACAAGTCAAAATCCGCCTCGCAGAACGGGTCCAGCAAGTCACAGAACATATCGACCCAGTCGCGCTTGATTTCCGCCCGAAGATGCTCGTGGATCGCGTTCATCGACTTCGTCAGAAGCGGAGCAACAGGGCGCAACCCCACATTCCAGATATGAGCATGGGTCCCCGTCACGAAGGGCGTCGCTTCGACAATCTCCAGACCTGCCCGCTCAAAACGATGCTCCCATTCGCTCCGATCGCAAAGCGTAGGCCAGGACGAAAACCGATCGCCCCCGATGATTTCCATCCACCGCTTTCCAAGCTTTCCTTGATATCGCTCGAGCGTACAGTCCTCAATCGCATCCAGCTTCACATGCAGCACAATTGTCCCCGAACCACGCGTCACCCGATGCATCTCAGCCAGGAACGCATCCACATGCTCCACCCAATAGGTGGAATTGCAGTACACCGTTTCCAGCGATTCATCCTCAAACGGAAGCGACGCATTGTTGTCGTGGGCAATCAGATGGTCGTAAAATGATAACCGTGACGCTTTATCAAGAAGCGTCTGCTTCAGGTCCGTCCCGCAATCGATCGTATAAACCGGAGCTTCAACAATCGCAGGCTTGTATGCGTCGTCTATATGATCATACATATCCGCCCCGGACGACAGCGCCTGATCCAGCCGACCCGCACCACGAAACACATCAAATTCCGAATCAAACCGCCCGCCAGCATGCAGAAAGCTGAACACGCCATCCCCACAACTCAAGTCTGCAAATGGCTTGCGAATCGGGACCGCATCCAGAGCGTTGCTGCGCAGCACCATCCAGTAGGCATTCTCAGGACGCAACCAGTAAGCGTTGATAAAGCGACGTCTTTTTTCCTCGCGCGAAAGCGAAGGGGGCGGGCATGCAATCTCAGTCAGAGCAGGAGACAATTGGAATCCTTTCCAATAATGCGTCCACATGAATTGTATCGACACGAGACAGGCTGTGGGCGTCATCCGTCGCCCTGACCCAGCCTTGACGGGTTGTGAATCCATTCACAAACCCCGCAAACGCACAACGCCTCGCGACGTCGCCGTCCGCGTCACCATAAGGATAACTGAAGGGTCTCGGTTTGTCACCTAAAACTTCGCGCAAATTCATCGCGCAACGATTCATATCCCGAGCCTGCTCCATCGCAGACATCCGACGGTATGGATGGTGTTCGTCTCCATGCCCCCCCACCGTATGACCTGCATCCTCCATACGCTTTAGATCATCCCAGCCCAGATACCACTCCTCCGCAAACGCAACCTGATCCCCGACATGCATCTCGAATAAATCATTGACCAGTTGTCGCCCGATCTCCAGAGGAAGAACCTGCGTCAGAAGATGCTTGATCTCTGCACGCTCTGGCGTCTCATACGAATAAGCCCGAAGCGTCTCAAGCGTCCCTTCAACACTGTCCGCCAGATGACTCAGCTCCTTCCGCCGCAACCATTCACGAACCTCGCGGCAAAAAGTACCCGCACCCATCCGGCAAAGCAGCATGTGAATCTGATGGGCTGAATTCATACGTTTTTCGACAAGCAGACCCGTAGATACAAAAAATACTCCCCGAATACCCCGCTCCTCCAGTATCGGAAATACAACCTCCGCATGGTCCGACAAACCATCATCAAAGGTCAGCAGAAAGCTGTCACCCGGCAATTCCGACCGCCCCATCCGCCACGACACAAGCGTAGGCCAATCGATTGGAGTCAGCGTGTCGCACAGAATATCCAACTGTCGCCGAAACCCATCCTCAGAAACACCCTTGATCTCACGATCCGGACCCGTAACGCGATCACGCACATAGTGATACATCACGGCGAGGCATTTCGGCGATGCGTTTTCAGCATTTTCAGCAGGTGTCCCGTCCGGAGATGCATCTTCCGGCGATGCATCTTTCAGCGATGTATCTTCCAGCGATGTCATGAGCGACCACTCGAGCGAATAAACCCTCCGCGACCCGTCAGCCAGCCTCGCGGTACTGATCATTATCGGTTTTAAAGCTCCACCACTGCACCGTCGCCCCGCTTCCAGCACAGGCCTCACCGAACGCGTCTACCTCACACAACGACGCCGGCAGGTCTCAACCAGGCGTCAGCTCCCAACCCGATACACCGCACCCACCACATACCATGAAAACTCACATGCGATGAACGCGTCGGGCACAGTTCAAATAAACAGCCATTACAGTATTGATAATGAATATATTTCCCATTTATCAGCATTTTGACCGTTGCTATCAGGCCTGTGAATAAATCAATTCGACCAATTTGTCCCAGCCAACCCCACCAACCACGATTCTCGGGAATTGACCCGGCAATCCATCTCTGCCAAACTACGGCATCATCAGAAAACGGGAGACCAGTGATGCACGATTCAGGAAAAATGGTGGTGAGCGGATACTTGAAAAGCGGGTTCTTCCTGCTTCTGATCGGGAGTTGCATGACGGGGGCAGGCTGTCGCGATGACGCACCGGAGATTGAATACCACAATGTCCGGGGAACCATCCAGGAAATCGATCTGCAACGCCGCCAGATCAAGCTCCGATTCCTCCATGAGGAGACAGGTTCCTACATGGAGCGTACCGGCGAAGTGCCATCCGACGCAGAAATTTTCATCAACGGCAGAATCACCGATATAGCCGAACTACGCGTCGGCGAACACATTCTCGTCAAAGGGCGCGTCGAAAAAGATCGAAAAGGCGGAAAGAATAAATTCAGCGCCATGCGCATCGACGTCACACGCGACGAAACCGTAACCTTCAAAACCAACGCCGAATCCCCAGACCCGGAGACCGACGCAACCAAGCCAAAACCCTGACCAGGCAAATACCCTGAATGCGACCAGTGCAGGAGACCTGAAGGGCTGCGGTTTTACAGGGTCACGCTTTATCCAGGGTCGCGGTTTATTCAGGGCCACGCTTTATTCAGGGTCACGGCTCGGATATACGTCCTTCTGAGTGAGGCACTACACTGGGCTGGAGTACCCGATCTGCATCCCGCGCGCGAACACGCGGAATATCAAAACCCTTCCCCGACGCCAGCACGCACGCCAGCTCAATGGCTGCCTTCATACTCCCAGCATCCGCCCGGTTACGACCGGCGATATCAAACGCAGTCCCATGATCCACGCTCGTCCGAACCACCGGCAGCCCCAGCGTCATATTCACGGCTGAGTCAAACGCCAGCATTTTCACCGGAATAAGCCCCTGGTCGTGATACATCGCAACGATCCCGTCATATTTACTCCGCATCCTCGGCGTAAAAAGCGTATCCGCCGGGAACGGACCCTCAACCGTTATCCCCAATTCGCGTGCCATAAGCATGGCTGGCTCGATGATCCGCGATTCCTCGTCCCCGAACCGACCATTCTCCCCCGCATGGGGGTTCAGACCTGCCACCGCGATCCTTGGCTGTTCGATCCCCCACCATCTTCGCAACGCAGCATCCAACGCATCAATCGGCTCAAAAACACGCCCGATCGTGAAGCTGTTTCGCAGTTGAAACAACGCCACATGCGTACTCGCCAACGCAACCCGCAGACCGCCCCCCGCGAACATCATCGTCACGCGTTTGCACTTGAACCGTTCCGACAGCAACTCAGTGTGTCCCGGCATCTTGCAGCCAGCCAGCTTCCAGGCCGTTTTATGGATCGGCCCTGTCACGATCGCATCCACGCGATCAGTCTGGGCAGCCACGATCGCATCCTCCACGAACCGCAGTGAAGCACCCCCGCTCGCACTCGTCGGATGACGCTTGCCAAGACCCACGGAAAACTCGTCATAATCCGCCAGCACCACACCCGTCTCGACCGACGTCACCTCATCATGCGGACGTCGGTACCACATCGGATCGATCTCACCAAGCCCGGCTGCAAGATCGAGCGGCTCCTCCATCCCATAGATCACGAAGCGGCCAAGCGATCGAATCTCCGGGTCAGCAAGCGCCTTGACCAGAACCTCCGGACCTATCCCCGAAGGATCACCCATCGATATCGCGATCCGAGGCTTATCACCAGCCCGACGATTCCGAACCTCTTCGAGCTGCGCGGCAGTGACGTTTTGCAGGGGCTTGCCATGTTGCGCCGGGCACGCGTTTTGCGAAGATTTCTCTATCACGCGAAACCCTCCTCGCGGAGCGCATCCATCGTAACCCGCTCAACATTGCTCGAACCCCCGAGCGTATGGATGGGAACCCCAAGCACTTTGAGCTGATGTGCGACGGTTCGCGTGATAATGTCGGTTTCAAGATTGACCAGATCGCCGATCCGCCGCTCACCAAGCGTCGTCTCGCTCAGCGTCGTCGGAATCAATGCCACGCCAAAACGATTCTGACCCGTACCTCCAGAATGCTCCACCCGGGCGATCGTCAGCGAAACACCATCAATCGCAACCGACCCCTTCGGAGGCAACAACCCCGTCAACTCAGGACCGTGTTCAAACCAGTACACACAATCGTCGCCAGACACATCCTTGCCGGAAAGCTTCCCCATACCATCGACATGCCCCTGCACGAAATGCCCATCGATCGAATCACCAACCCGCAGCGACGTTTCAAGATGAACCCGCTGTTGATTCCCAAGCGAACCAAGCGTCGTACGCTCAAGCGTCTCAGCCACCACATCAAACGAAACATTCGGAGCATCGATCGACGCCACGGTAAGACACACCCCATTGACAGCCACGCTATCTCCAAGCGAAACCACCCCGCAGAGGGCAGAATGCTCGATCACAAAGCGCGCACCACCACCATGCGTCCGAATACTCTGAACGCGACCAACATATCGAATAATGCCCGTGAACATGGCAGCTACAACGCAATGCTGAACATAACGAGAATCATCACCCCTGAGACCCGTCACCAGCATCGCCATCCGTCCCATCGCCGACACCACCATCGCCAGCACCACCACCTGGCTGCGTCGCCGATCCAACGTCCGGTAAACCATCAGCGATCAGTGCGTCGATAAGCTCCTCATTCTCGATCCCAAGGTCCAGAAGATTATTACGCATTGTCTGGTCAGGCCGACTGAAATCCTGAGTCACTTCCTGCAGATCCTCAATGAACAGCGGCTCGCCATCGTCGTTGACAGCCTGGTTCGGAAAAAGGTCTCGCTCCAAAATTCCACAACCAGCAGCGAACACGACTACCAGCAGCGAACACGACAACAGTCCCGAACGATATAGACGTCCCATAATCCAGCTCCTTTGCTCATGTCATCACATTGTAGTTTCGTCATCGCTCCGAGGCAAAGGTAAACATTTCGCGTGTAAATCGCGTTCGCCAAACGCAAATCACCGCCCCATCACATCGACTCCCCCACCCCCCTTGACAGCACCTCGATCCGTTTCCACCATCAGACGCCATGAACACCTATGTCACACATCTGGAATCCGCCATCGACGGAACCCACCTACCCGCCGACCGCGTGCAGACCGTCCATGAAGGCAGACCACTCTGGGTCCGATATGACCTCGATGCTATCAGGAAAAATGTCAATCCAACAGATTTCCAGAATCGCCCCCCAACACTCTGGCGATACCGTGAACTCCTGCCAACGTCCGATAACACTGAAATCATTTCGTTAGGCGAAGGCATGACACCCCTGCTAAAAGCCAGGCGACTCGGCGAAAAGCTCGGGTTGCGCGATTTCTGGATCAAGGATGAATCCCAGCTTCCCACCGGTTCATTCAAGAGTCGCGGATTCGCCATGGCCGTCACGATGGCGAACCATTTTGGACTCACACGATTCGCAACCCCGACCGCCGGCAACGCAGGTGGAGCATTGGCTGCCTACGGCGCGCGGGCAGGAGCAGAAGTCTATGTCTTCATGCCCAGCGATACGCCCCTGGTGAATCAGGTCGAATGTACACTTGCCGGGGCAAAAACATTCCTCGTCGTCGATGGTTTGATTAGCGATTGCGGGCGGATTGTGCGTGAGCTGAGCGACGAGATGGGGTGGTTTGATTTTTCGACGCTGAAAGAACCCTATCGACTGGAAGGCAAGAAAACGATGGGGCTGGAACTGGCTGAGCAGTTCGGCTGGGAACTCCCGGACGTCATCCTCTACCCGACCGGCGGCGGGACCGGCCTGATCGGCATGTGGAAAGCATTCGCCGAGCTTCGAGAACTGGGCTGGTTAAAGTCCGATAAGATGCCAAGGATGGTCAGCGGGCAGTCCGATGGCTGCGCGCCGATCGTCCGCGCCTACGAAAAAGGCGAACGATTCGCAGACGAGTGGGATGAAGCCGCGACATGTGCAACAGGGCTACGCGTCCCCAAAGCGGTCGGCGATTTCATGATCCTCGACGCGATCCGCGAAAGCGGAGGGTGCGCGATCGCAGCCTGCGAAAGCGATATCGCAGGAGCAATGCGTGAGGCGATTTCGACTGAAGGAATATCGATCTGCCCCGAATCCGCCGCCTGCGTGTTAGCTGCCCAGGAACTCATCGCCAGAGGCGACATCGCACCCGACGACCGCGTGGTCCTCTTCAACACCGGAGCATCGCAAAAGTACGCAGGGTTCGGAGACCAGGAACAAATATCCATACACCTGAACAAACCGGTCGACCCCAAAACATTTCGGACCACCTATAGCCACAACTGATCTATCGCAGCACATGCTTTAAGTCGTCGTCCCTGAAAAAGTTCGAAAACGCTACTATTTAAGCGTGAAATGGCGATTGGTAGCGTGTATAATTTGCAAGGAAACCACGGACGAACGGTCAAAACCTTGCAATACGGGACGGATTCCATGAAGCCCAAGCCACAGC
>JAJRYY010000198.1 GCA_024275565.1 Planctomycetota bacterium | reverse complement strand
GCAACGAGGTGGGAAGGGTGATCGCGACGCCTGTTGGGACAGGCTCCGCTGCGCTCCGCCTGCCCCAACAGGCGATGGATGAGGAACAGAAACAGGTACCGACTCTCATAACCACTGGTACATAGATTGGGGGCAGGTCACGACCACTAATCATCAGGCACGACGTCAGGAGACGACGACAACAAGTTCAAACGCTTCGTCCGAGGCAGCTCCGCACCCAGCACAAGCTCATAAAGCGACCCTTGAACGTGCTGATTGTTCCACTCGAAAAGTGTCATGTTTGTGGCACTGATCGCGCGTGGCAATTCAAGTGAGAATGTGTCCACATCGCCATACGGATCGACGGCTGACACAAGCGTAAGACCGCAGCGCTCAGCAGCCGCAAACAATTCGTCCGGCATCGCAGCGAACAACAAAAACCGCTCAACAAAACTTGTAAAGAATCGTCCGCCCTCGCGATGAATGCGAATAGTCGATGCACCAACGGGCGTCACCACATCGCGCGTCGAGCTTTCAATCGTCGGCGAAACGCTCAGCACAAACCCATCCACATCCTCCCGCCCATACCAAAGCTTCAACCCCTGATTGAACCCCACAGAAGCAAACGGACACTGATTCACCACATAGACCCGAGCGTCCACCGGCGGATCCGGCCAGGCAGCCACAATATCCGCATACACCCGATCAGAAGCACCAGCCAGCCGCCGCATAATCAACTGATCCGCCACAGTCAGAACCAGCGATAACCCCAGCACTGCCAACCCCACCGGCTTGGCCCATCGATAAGATCGCGAACCCACCGACTGAACAATCGCCCCGCCCATGATCGCCAAGCCAGCACTGGCCAGGTAAATATTCCGCTCCCCCGGCATCGCCAGAAGCGCCGGCGACATGAACAGCACAAACCACGAAACCCCGATCCGAAAGCTCGATTCACGCCACACGAAACGCGTCAGCCAGAACAATATTGCAAGTGACACTGTAACACACCCGCCCAGCAGTAACATATGCTCCGCCCAGTACGCCGACATCAGAATCCCATCCACCTGAATGAAAAGCACGATATCGAGCAGATATTGCGCCATGTTGAACAGGATGGTCCCAACCGCCCCGCTCGCATGGATGTCCACACCATACGGCGGCGGGATGCTGCCGAGCCCGCCAAACAGCGAGAACCGCATGAGGAGGTATGCCCCGCCTACGATCGTCATCAGGGTCGATATCGCAAAAATCGCCGCCAACGGAGGTCGCCGATCACAGCCAGGTGGTGGTCGATTTTGACGCCCGATGCCACCGGACTGCCCGAAGCGGCCGAACAGCTCGAAGGCTACTATCATGGCGGGGAAGATTAGGGCGGTCTCCTTGCAGCCTAGTCCGATAATGTAGAGAGCGATCACGGGTAGCAGCCGGACCCACGACGGTCGATCCCGCCAGCGGAGGTATTGGTTCGCTCCCAGGGTCATCACGACACAAACGAGCAGATCGAACCGCCCCGAGACCCACAGGACCGCTTCGCTGTGAACCGGGTGGATCGCAAAAACCGCAGCCGACGCCAGCGCACCGGTTTTATTCAACCATCGCCCGGCAAGTCGCCACACCAGATAGGTGCAAAGGATATGCAGGAGCAGATTGGTCAGGTGGAATCCAAAGGGCGAAAAGCCCCACAAAGCATATTCAAGCCCGATCGAGATGACCGCGAGCGGACGGTAAAATGGCAATTCACCCTCCGGCGTCCACCAGACGCTGCTTGCGTCCTGATCCAGCACGCCGGAAGTGAAGGCTGCCTGCACAACCCCCCATGACATCTCACGCATACGGTGGATATAGACATAATCATCCATCAGCAGCCCGTTGAAGAGTGAGGGAAGGTGCAGTAGAAAGGTCCCGAGGAGCAGGAGCATGATCGGACGTTGGCCGAGGACAGGTGGTGATTTATGAGATGCAACCTGCACCATTATTACTCCGTCTCGTCTGAAATGGGGAGGTGTTGGCCCAATCGTGTGCCACTGGCGGCTTGTCCGCCAGTGTGTTTTGCACCGCACTGGCGGACAAGCCGCCAGTGGCACCCGGTCTTCGGTTCACGACAGACACCGGGCCGATCGCGAGCGGGCAGGATAAACGCCACTTGACCAAATGCAACGCCTCTTTCCATAATGCCCACCCATGATCGAAATCATCAACATCCTGCTGTGGGTCGCTGTCGCGGTGTGGGCATTGCTGTTCGTCCAGATGCTCCTCAACCGCCTGATGGTCCCGGACCTGTCCAGAATGGCGCAATCGGGTGGTGCGGCGGACGGTTCTACAACATCAGAATCCACCGAGCGTCCCCTGGTCTCCATCGTCGTCCCTGCCCGCAATGAGGAACGCGGCATCCGACAGGCTGTCATCTCCTTTTGCACCCAGGATTACCCCAACATCGAAGTGACGGTCGTGGACGATTGCTCCACAGACGCCACACCGGACATTCTCGCCGAGCTAAGTGCTCAATATCCTCAGCTCAAGGTCGTCCCGGGACGTGAACCGCCCCCGGGCTGGATGGGTAAGATGAACGCACTGGAGGTCGGAAAATCGCACGCAACGGGCGACTGGCTGCTCTTCGCCGATGCGGATTCCCATTTCGCTCCCTCACTCGTGCGAAAAGCGCTTGATCTCGCGATACACGAGTCGGCTGGGATGCTGACCGTTCGGCCAAGTCATATCTCAAAGGGGTTCTTTGAAGGCGTGCTGATGTCGGGCGTGAATTTCTTCTTTTTCGTCGTATCGCCAGCCTTTCTCATCAGCCGGACGCGCAATCCGATGTTTCACACAGGCTCGCCGGTCTGCAATTTGATCCGTCGCGACGCGTTGGTCGACAGCGGTGCTTTTGAAAGTCTCAAGGACGCAGTGATCGACGACGTAACGGTCGGGATGCGTGTCAAGGAAGCGGGCCACAAACTCTCAGTAGCCTACGCCGGATCGCTCATTCCGCACCGCATGTATGGCGGTGCTCGCGAGACAATCGCAGGGTTTGGAAAAACCACCTACCCGACCATCAAGGACACACCCTGGATGCTGCCCCTGTATCTGCTGCTCGGAACGACCACAGCCGTCCTGCCATACCTCGCCCTCGCCTGCGGGTTGATGCAGGGGATCGTCAACACACCAGCCACCATAGCACTCATCCTGACGCACGCCGTGTTCGCGGGCCTGGTCATTTTCTACCGTGAACCGTGGTATACATTATTCACCAGTCCGCTCCGTGAGATCGGGTGGATGTGGATTTTTGTGCGGTCGTTCATCCTCTATCATCGCAAGGGGCTGGTCTGGCGGGGGCGTGCATACGCAGATCAGAAAAGCTCGCCGAGAGTTTGATGCTCTCTCCACAGAAGCAGATATTCAACAGATTGCCAGTGTGTCGACCTGGAATTGCTGACGGTTTTATTTCCGAACCGTTACCCGTCTGTTGATGCGTAACAGAGCACTATCGGTCCAGCAGTTCGCCGAGCTTGCGGATGGCTTCGTTCTCGATCTGGCGCACGCGCTCGCGCGTCAGACCGATGTGTACACCGATCTCTTTGAGCGTCATCGGTTCCTCATTCTCAAGCCCATAGCGCAACTTGAGTATGGTCGCCTCCCGCTCGTCTATCTTTTCGAGAAGCACCTGCAGCGTCGCGGATTCAACCCCGGAGAACATCGCCTCATCGGGAGCTGGTGTGCTGTCGTCCATCAACAGTTCCGACAACGGAAGCTCCGATTCGTCCGAGGATGCCTGCTTTGAGGAGTTGGAAGCTTTCACCGCCCGCCGAATCATCTGCACCTTCTGCAACGGAAGCTGCATATAATCAGCCAGTTCTTCAATGCTCGGTTCACGCCCTTCGGTCTCATTGAAACGCGTTTTTGCCTGCTTCCATCGAGAGATCAGCTCGACCATGTAAGCTGGTATGTGAACCGGCTGGCGACCATTGATGAGACTTCGTTTGATCGCCTGCTTGATCCACCAGGATGCGTATGTGCTGAACCGGGTATTTTGAGCGGGGTCGTAACTTTCGACAGCTCGGATGAGTCCGAGATTCCCCTCTTCAATCACGTCGGCCAGGGGCATCCCGCGTCGACCATACTTCTTCGCGATGGTCACCACGAGACGCAGATTCGACTTGACGAGACGCTCGCGGGCTTCATTGGCCAGGCGCTCGCTCTCCTCCCGCTCGCGTAATTCTTCGAGCGAGCTGGGCGACGAGTCTGCCAATGCGTGTGCATGACGCACCGCATTGCCAAGCGAGTGCTCCTCCTCGGCTGACAGCAGGGGAGCTTCACTGATCTGCTTCAAATAAACCTGTATTCCGGCGTCTTGTCTGATGGTTCCGTCACCCCAACACTCCCAGAGCTTTGGCGCCGATGATCGGCCCAAAGCTCCGGAATAGAAATCCACCTGATATATACCGTCCCGCCAGTCGCTTACGCGTCCGGCGCCTTATCCTCTTCAACCGTTGCGGACCCAGCTTCATCCGACGCAGCATCGGAAGTTGCCTCAGCGGCATCCACGGTTTCCGTAGCTTCCACAGCTTCCGCCGGTGCTTCCGCGGTCACTCCAGCAGCATCGTCGGCACCTTCGCCTGCAACAGCATCACCGGCAGCAGCACCATCGGCGACTGCGGCGACTGCATCACCACCCTTGGCAGCATCACCACCTTCGGCAGCATCACCACGAGCATCCGCAGTTCCGCCACCCTCAGCAGCACCCTCGCCAGAGGACATGATCGCGTTGAGATCGCCCAGCCCGCCACCGCCGTGATGCAGACCACCACGACGCGTCTTGGCTTACTGACCTTCCGCTTCTGCATCCTGATCAGAGGACCACTGTGCACGCTTGAGCGACAAACCGATCTTCCGATCCACAGTATCGACCCGAAGGATCTTCACCTGAATCCGATCCCCGATTTTCACCATATCGTGAGGATCCTCAACCTTATGATCGGCCAATTCGGAGACGTGCAATAGACCTTCAAGATCATCTTCGAGTTCCACAAAAACGCCGAAATTCGTGATCTTTGTTACCGCACCTTCAACGATCTGTCCGGGAATATAGTTCGCAGGGACCGCGTGAAGCCATGGGTCCTCGTGCAACTGACGTAAACCGAGTGCAATCCGCTGCTTGTCCTCTTCGACTTTTAGGACCACACACTCAATTTCGTCATTCTTCTTCAGCATTTCGGACGGGTGACTGATTTTCTTCGTCCAGCTCATGTCCGATATGTGGAGCAGACCGTCAATCCCCTCCTCAATCTCCACGAACACGCCGTAGTTCGTCAGATTCCGCACAATACCGTTGATTCGCGTATTCGGCGGATACTTCTCAGCCACACGCATCCACGGGTTCTCCTCGACCTGCTTCATGCCCAGCGAGATTTCCTGCTTATCGCGGTTCACGTCGAGGACCACAATGTCGATCGTGTCGTTCACATTCATCAGCTCTGAAGGATGGTTGATCCGACGCGTCCAGCTCATCTCGGAAATATGAACCAGACCCTCAACACCAGCCTCAAGCTTGATGAACGAACCGTAATTCATGATATTGACCACTTCGCCCTGAACCTTGTTCCCGATCGGATAACGCTCTTCGATGTTCTCCCACGGGTTCGGGGTCAACTGCTTCAGACCCAGTGCAATCTTCTCCTTCTCGCGATCGATGTTCAGAATCTTGATCTCGATCACTTCGTCGATCTTGCACTTCTCTGAAGGATGACTGACCCGGTCCCAGCTCATATCCGTGATGTGCAGCAGTCCATCGATACCGCCAAGGTCCACAAATGCACCAAAATTGGCGATGTTCTTCACACGACCGCTCCGCGTCTGGCCAACCTCGATCTCGGCCATCAATTTTTCCTTCTGAGCTTTACGAGCTTCCTCGATCAACTCACGACGCGACACAACAATGTTGCGACGATCTGTATCGATCTTCAAAATCTTGGCTTCGATCTCTTTGCCAATAAACTCGCCGATATCACCAGGACGACGCACATCAACCTGTGACGCCGGCAGGAAGACAGGCACGCCAATATCCACCAGAAGACCACCCTTGATCTTACGCATGACCCGACCCGTCACGACGTCGCCTTCCTTATTCGTCTCAATGATCTTCTGCCAGTTGATCAGACGGTCAGCCTTGCGCTTCGACAGGACAATCGTTCCACTCTCAGACTCGATCGAATCCAGCCAGACGTCCACCTCGTCACCAACGTCAACACCACTCGGATCGTCCCATTCACCCTTGACGATCGTCCCTTCACTCTTAAGCCCCACATCCACAATGAAATCATCGCCCGCACGCCCGACGATTCGCCCTTTCATAATGGTTCCTGGCGTATACGCAGGATCGTCTTCGCTGAACCCCTGCCCGAGATTCTGGAGGTCGTCGCCCACGTCGCCAAGCTCGGCTAGATAGGCTTCTTCACTGATGTCTAATTCGCTGATGAGGATTTGATTTACCATGTATTCCAGTCCAAACGCTCCTCGACGCACGCCGAAGATCGCAATACAAATGCGCTCCGCAAAGAAAAATATGCGGAACCAGACAGCCGAAAAGCCTCGCACGGAACACCCGCGCATACCCTGAGACACTCGGGAAACCCCGCCAATTTAACCCAAAAGTCAACCCGACGCTACACCACCACCCAGCGAATTTCACACCCACACACACCACAATTCCCACACCATGCCCACACCGCAGGCGAGGGCGTCTGTGCAAAATCCGCATTCAGCAGGGTGGAAATGACGCGATGGACAGGTTGCACCCGTCCTTTAACCACTACTTTAATGACGTTTTCCTACTTCTTGGAAGTACCACGCGGCGATGCAAAAGTCTCATTAAACGCCCCCAACGCACCTGCTGAGGTGTCAATGCGAAAATTCAGCTCACCCTCACCACGCTTGTCCAGATGGAACCAGACGACAGCCCTCACCTCCGGACGTCGCACCAGATAGGCATACGCCTCCCGGATCCACTGCGACTTCTGCCCCGGTTTCCCCTCCGGACACCCAAATTCCGAAATCATCAACGGTTTATCGGGATATGTCTTCGTCAGCGAGTCCAACACAGGCGTAAAAAGCTTCTCAAACGACGTCCATCGATGCCATACCTGATAACCATCGCCCCAGTTGTACCCATCCACACCTACCCAGTCGACATAAGCATCGCCAGGATAATAAGCGTGCATCGAGTTCTCAGGCGTCGAGGGATGACTCGTAATATTCGGCGACCAAACCCACGCAACATTGACCGCACCCACATCATCGAAAATCTTCCGCGCACGACGCCACGCTTTCACGAACGCTTTCGGATCACCACCCCAGCTGAACCAGTCACCATTGAATTCAAACCCAAACCGAAGCAGCACACGACGACCATCCAGACGAGCAGCCTCCGCCCAGCGCCGAAAATAAGCATCATAATCCCCGTCATTGATCTGCGGCAGACGTGGCGTCTTCGTCTCATGCCAGTTCCACAGTTCCAGAGAAATAATAGCAGTACCGCCAGCCTCCGTAATAAGATCGATCCCGGACTTCGGAAAAGGACGCCCCAGATCGCGGTAAAACATCACATAATCCGGACGCGTGGCAAATTTCTCCAAATCTCTGCGGAGTCTCAATCTATAACGCTCTGCACCCGTATAGATCTCATACAGTCCCCATTCGAGTTGACCGCGAGGCTGAACAACCCGTGCCTTATTTCCGGATGCCCCATCTGCCAATAAAAAAGGAGTGACGACCAGCGTCACCCCTGTCAAAAGCATCAATAAACTACGCATAGCGCATCCTTACGCGATTCAACGTCATACAACGCTCCACCTCTTGCCAAAAATCACGCCAAACCACCCGACCTTCCACAGGCTGCCCGACGTTCCATCGCTGCCTGACGTTCCATAGGCTGCCTAACGTTCCATAGGCTGCACGCCGAGGAAACCCTCAAGCTTACGGGCACGAACCGGGTGCTGCAGCTTGCGGATCGCCTTGGCTTCCACCTGCCGAACACGCTCACGCGTCACTTTGAAAATCTTGCCAACCTCTTCCAGCGTATAAGTATAACCATCACCAATCCCGAACCGCAGCTTGATGATCTCACGCTCACGATAGGTCAGCGTCTTGAGCACTTCCTCGATCCGGTCCTTCAACATCCCGGAACCAGCCGAGTGCAATGGCGAATCCGCACGCGTATCTTCGATAAAATCGCCAAAGAACGAATCTTCACTTTCGCCAACGGGGCGATCCAGCGATATCGGATGACGGCTGATCTTCAGCACACGACGCGCCTCACTCACCGGCATCTTCGCACGCTGGGCGATCTCCTCGATCGTAGCTTCGCGACCAAGATCCTGCAGAAGTTGCTTGCTGATATTACGCAACCGGCTCATCGTCTCGATCATATGCACCGGAATACGAATCGTCCGGGCATGATCCGCAATCGCACGCGTAATCGCCTGACGAATCCACCACGTCGCATACGTACTGAACTTATAACCCCGCTTATATTCGTATTTATCGACAGCCCGCATCAGCCCCGTATTGCCTTCCTGGATAATATCCAGAAAACTCAGACCACGGTTACGATACTTCTTGGCAATACTCACAACAAGACGCAGGTTACCACCAGAAAGTTTGCGCTTGGAATCCTCATACTCACCATACACACGACGAATAATACTGATCCGATCGGTCAGACCCTCACTGTCTGAACGCGTGTACGCACGAATACCATCCAGCTCATCCTCCATCGCAAAATGGTCTTCATCCGAAAGCGTGCGACGCTTCTCCTCAGAAAGCAACCGAGCCTGCACATCCTTCATCTTCTTCGTGATCGCAACCAGCCGCTTGAACAATGGCTGAATCCGACTCGTACGCAGCGAAAGCTCTTCCAGAAGACGCGAAATCTTACGACGGTTCGCATTGAGACCCGAATTGGCCTTCTTGACCGCAGTCTTCGAGGTACGCTCCGACTGAATCGTCTCCCAAAGCTCCTCATTGCGATCCAGAAGAGACTTAACCGTCTTCAAATTCGCAGGAAGACGAGCAAGAATCGTCGTCTTCGCCATATGCTCCCACGTCGAAATCTTCATCGTCCGGTCAAAAGGCAACCGACCCTCGTGGACCTGATCCAGAATATCAACTGCCAACTGGGCACAAAAATCGTTCTCAAGCACCATCTGACGAAACGCCATCCGAGTCAGCTCAACCTTCTTGGCAAGCCGAATCTCCTCTTCACGCGTCAGAAGAGGTATCTCACCCATCTGAGACAGATACATCCGGACAGGATCATCTATCCGCTTGCCAACGTCAGCAGCCAACTGCTCGATCTCACGCTTCGTCGCGGGGGCAGGATCATCCTCGTCATCAAGATCCTTCTCGGAAACACCCTTACCACGCGACTTCTTACGCCGGATCTCCTCAAACTTGGAAGCTTCAGACTCATCCAGAACGTCAACCTTGGCTTCGTCCAGACGAATCATCAGCGATTCCAACTGATCCGGACACACTGCCTCATCAGGAATCGCGTCGTTTAGCTCTTCCCATGTCAGATAACCGCGGTCGTGACCACGCTTAATCATCGACAGAATCGCCAACTCAATCGGATCGCCCTCAATGGCCGCCGCCTCTACCGCTATCACTTGCTGTGTCATAGAGCAATCAAACCCATGAAATGTGTGTCAACCAATAACCGTGCGCACATACCCTCACAATTCCTTACAAAAATATGCACACACACCTAGGAAACATCCGTCCATCCAGAATACTCATTCATCGCGCGACGCGGGGCAAAAGAACCAGCACGAAGGCGATCCGTCAACGCCGACACATGCGCCGCATCAACAGGACACGACGCATCACCACGCTTCATCGCATCAACCAAACCCCGGGTCTCAGCATCCACATCAAGCTGCTTCAACTTACCCAACGCACCCGAAAGCGTCGCCTCCAGATCCGAACCGTCAGAACCACCAGAACCAGAACCACCCCCATACCGAAGCCCCGAAACATGCAACTCGGTCGCAACGGAAGCGTGCAGCGGATCAGTCAGACGAGACAGCAACTCCGAAAATCGAAACTCTCCATACGCTTCCCACAAAGTCCGAACCTGCACCGCAATCTCAGCAAGAACCGCATCCTCATAACGGTCTGAAACAACATAATCCGATACC
The DNA here is from genome assembly GCA_024275565.1 of Planctomycetota bacterium. Classification (GTDB taxonomy): domain Bacteria; phylum Planctomycetota; class Phycisphaerae; order UBA1845; family UBA1845; genus JAJRYY01. Next base: position 12,434 of record JAJRYY010000198.1, on the reverse strand, counting down.
TGCTCAAACAATCCCGGCTCAACCAGCAAAACCTCTAAAACCGTCGTCAAAGCACCCTGCACACCAGAACGAGGACGCACCCACGACGAAAAATCCCCGGAAAAAACAGACCCAGCAGCCAGACCTTCAACATCCGAAACCCCCGAAGCGGACGATTCTACATGACCCGCCTGACCCACACGACCCACACGACCCGCCTGACCCATATAGCCAGACCGCCCCGCATGCCTCGACTGCCTGTTCCGACCAGCCTTCGCCTTCTCAAGCAGCAACGACTGAACACGACCAGCCGGCACCGAAAGAAGATGCGACAACTGACCCACCATCATACCCTGCTGAATCGCATCCAATGCACGAAACTGAGCAAGGTCAGCCACCAGCGACACAAACGCGTCAACAACCCGATGCTTCTCGCCCGGTGTCGTCGCTCCGTTGTAGGCCAACCTTGTGCGATTCCATTTGAATGTTAGCGCGTCCACAGAGGAATTCAACACCTCTCTAAATCCTTGCGTCCCATAACTTTGCAGAAATTCGCAAGGATCCTTCCCATCAGGAACACGCGTCAATTTCACACCCAGATTATGACGCAAAGCAACCGCAAGCGCCCGATCCGTAGCAGCCTCACCAGCAGCGTCTGAATCGAAAACCAGAACAATCCCACCACAAAATCGCCGCAACGACGCCATCTGAGAATCCGTCGCAGCCGTCCCTAAAGTGGCAACGGTATTTGTAAACCCATGCTGATGGGCAGCGATACAGTCCGTATAACCTTCCACCAGAATGGCTTCATTCAGCTCAGAAATCGACTCTCTCGCTAAATCCAGTCCATACAACGACTTACTCTTATCAAACAGCAATGTCTGTGGCGAGTTCAGATACTTGGCTGGCGCATCGACGATCGTTCGACCCCCAAACGCAATGCACCGCTTCATCGCATCGTGAATCGGGAACATAATTCGCTCGCGGAAAGTGTCATAACAACCCCCCCGCTCACCCTGCTTGATAACACCAGCGTCCAATAATAACTGCTCAGAAAACCCCGCACTCCTGGCAGCCCGCATCAGTCCGTCGCCAGGTCCAATCGCAAGCCCAAGCCCGAAACGCTCCACCATCTCATCCGACACGCCACGACCCGCGAGATACTCCCGAGATTTCAGGCCAACGTCCGATCCGAGCAGATTGCGAAAATACGTGACCGCCCACAAATTGACCGCAGCAATATCCGCCCGTTTTGAGGTACCCCTGCCACCGTCCGCCACACCCCTGCCGCCGCCCGCCACACCCCTGTGCGGTGCTCCACCATCCGATAACCCGCGATCAGACGACCCGTAATCCGACAGCTCGCGACCTGACGACCTGCGAAGCTCTACACCAGCCTTATCCGCCAGGATCTGAAGCGATTCGCTGAAATCAACCGATTCTCGAAGCTGGATGAACGTAAAAAGGTCGCCCGCAACGCCGCACCCGAAGCACTTGAAATACTGCTCTTCCTGATTGACGTTAAAAGAGGGTGTTTTTTCTTCATGAAAAGGGCATAAACCGAGGAAAGTTCGACCGCGACGCTGGAGTGCCGTCTGCTCTGAAACCAGCTCAACCAGCTCAACCCGAGACCGAATCTCTTCTTTGATCGCGTCAAATTCGTGCAAGGAGTATCGTCGCCCTATGAATAACACAGTCCCTGAAACGAAGACCGCTGCCTCAACAAAACCTGTCCGCCACGCGACAGCTCGGGAACATACCCTGCCCGAAGACCCGCCGCCCCGAAGACCCAGAATCCTGTAGACCCGGACCCTGAAGACCACACACCACGAAGACCAAGCGCCCCGGAAGCTCCCGCCCAAAGACCCGCGTCCCACAAGACTCGCGCCCTACAAGACTCTCGTCCCGATAACTCGCGTCCCGATAACTCGTTGCCCGGCGAACCTACGCCTCATAATACACCTTGTCAGGTACATTCAAATATACAACATAAATGGCGAGGGTCAAAAAAAGACTTGGTTTTCAGCAAAATTTTCGAGATTTTACCACACCATGGCGGCGACGCCAAACAGCAGCGCAGAATCAGAAGCCATTGCCGACGCCAAGGGGTACTACAGCTAGTAGCCCAGGAAACGCAGGAACACATCTTGTGTTAAAATCGGGATCGAGAGCGACGAAGCCGCAGCCACCAGATCCTCGTAGGCGTCAATCCGATCCTGGATGGATTGCATCTTCTCAGCAAGACCAGCATCCAATCTACCAGACTTGTCTGCTGACAAAGATTTCGGCGCCTCAGGTGGATACCCTACTACCACAAAGTCCACCCGGCTGGAAAGGTCCGTCCTCACTTCACCACCCCAATTTGTGATCAGGCTGACGACCGCGTCACGGCCAAAGGGATCGTCCACACCGTCGCCATCGAGATCGAATTCTCCTGTGACCACGAACCGCATCGAGCTGTATGGATCGTAGACAGGGTTCGCGACCAGATCGCCCTCGACGATGATCTCCGTTGGCTGAACTGAAACGATGAGGCACTCCGCCGTTCGCTCGTGGATCCGTGTCACCTCGACGCGGGCTTTGGATCGTCCGTCCAGTGGGATGCCCGTTTTGGGATAGACCGCAAATCTCAGACCTGCGGTCAACTGGTGGTCCCGTCCGAGGTTGATGTATACAACGTCGCTTCCGACAGCTGCCTGCACAATCTGACCATCTGCCTGTCGGGCGGTGATCAGCTCGCCGGGTGTGATCTGCAATTCGCCGAGTTTGTCCTTGAGACCCACATAGCGCGTCTGAAGCTCGCCAAGCTGAGTTTCCAGCTCCATCTTTTCGTTACGTGCATCCTGAAGATTCCGGGAGGCTTCCTGCCGGGCGTCCTCAACGAGTTTCTCAAACCCATCGACCTCGTCATCCCGTTTTTCGCGATACAGGGACCGATCCCTCTCAAGCTCCCCGATCTTCGCATTCAACATGGCTGTCGACTCGTCGAACGCTGCTTTCGCCTTCTCGTGGGTGGTCACAAGCTCCTGGAACTGATCCTCAGCCTCACGAGCACGCCCCTCGGCTGCCAGACGAAACGCCCGTTCACCCTCAAACGCCGTGTACAGCGACTTTGCTGCGGGGAGAAGCTCTATGGACGTGTAGGGAAGCGGGTCATCCACCAGCCCTGCTTCTACGATTTCGTTCAGGAAAGTTGCGATTTTTGTCCGGACAGATGGGACATCTTCGGCTTCCTCACCGATCGCCAGGACGGCTGTCTCCATGCGTGCTGCTTCACAGAGAGACGCCATCGAACTGCCGGAATCGCTCGCATTGATATACCAGGGTAGGTTCTTATCCCCACCGCGGACCAGCCGCTTATTGTCGCGTGTCAGATCGGCGACCTTTTTGGTCAGCCCCTCCTGCTCGGTGTACAGCCATACCAGCAGCACGGTGGATGTCAGCCAAAGAAAGACGAACGCGATCATCCAGATGTGGACGGCTGTGAATCCGCCTCTTCCCTGTGCCCTGGCTTGAGCCATACCTTATACCTCTCCTTCTGGGGTATTGTGAATTCCGCGCGCAATGACACCTGCGACGCTCCGGCTGATTCTCAGCAAGCGCCCCAACACTGTCAACCCGGCGTGGGATTTAACGCCGTAATGCTCCATGGCACCTGGAACGATGGGTGCCACTGTGAAACGAATGGGCGCCACTGGCGACTTTCACGTCCATGCCGCAGCAAACACACTGGCGGACAAGCCGCCAGTGGCACCCCCGAATCGGCAGATAGCCCGCACCATGCCGGAAAACGTCCTGCATCCTGCTGAAACCGCCACGCACCCTGTCGGAAAACGTCTTGCATCCTGCTGAAACCGACACGCACCCTGCCGGAAAACGCCCTGCATCCTGCTGAAACCGTCACGCACCATGCCGGAAAGCCATGCGATTATCGGACCTCGCCTGGCAACTCCAAATTCACCCTTCCGACTCGCCGATAGGATATGGCAGGATTTCAGTGTGCAATGTCACATTTTCCAGTCCTCACCGGGAGACGGCCTTTGACGACCTCGCAGGCGACAATCGAACTCGATATCAGTGCGGCTGCCCAGGCGATCGGCGTTCGACCTGAGACTGCGATTCGGGTCATGCACATGGCTCACAACAGCAACACGCCCGTCGAAAAGCTCGAAGAGGTCATCGACGCCGACCCTGCGATGGCCATGAAGACCCTGAAACTCGCCAATTCCGCGTTTTTTGGCATGAAAAGCCGGGTTTCACGCATCGACCGGGCGATCACGCTGCTGGGGATGAGCAATATCGCGAAGCTGGCAGCCTCGGCGTCGGTCGAATCTGCGTTCCGGGACATGAAAATCGACGCTCCCGGGGTCACGGCTGACACGGCGTGGCGGTATAGCCTGTCCGTTGCCTTCGCGACCGAGATCGTCATCGACCATACCCATCACGCGGGGACGGTGCTCGGACGGAAGCTGGTCGCGCAATCGTTCATCACGGGCCTGATCCACGATATTGGCATTCTGGTGCAGGCAAAGCTGTATGCGGACAAATTTGCTCAGGCAGTGTCAGCCTCCTACAAATCCGGGTTGCCGCTGGTGGTTCAGGAGCAGCGGATCGTGGGGATCGATCATGCCGAGATCGGGATGCGACTTGCTCAGCATTGGGAGCTGCCGCCTGATCTGATTCAGGGGATCGGGTTTCATCACGACCCGATGTCTGCGGATATGGAGCATCGGGCGCTGGCGTGTGTGATTTATGCGACGGCGCAGCTGGTGCGCAAGGCTGATACGCCTTCGCTGGATGGCGACAGCGATACGCCGCATCTGGGCGAGGCGATGGAGTTTTTGAGGATCGACCCGCTCGATATGGATAAGGTGACACTGAACGTCAAAGAGAAGATCAGCAACCTGCCGGTTTAGTGTATTTTTGCGGTCTTTGGTAGGGCAGGTCGTTCTTTCGTCTCAAGGCGGAAGGTTGACCTGCCTCCACCATGCACATCCGCGTCACCACACACTCACCCACAAACCATATCCACATCCCAACTGAAACCCAACCGATTCGATTGCAATCCAACGGAGCATAGAAGCCTCATGGTAAAGGCAGGTCAACGACCTTCCCTACCTGACTACCAATAATGTGACACCATGAATGGGTTGTTCGTAATTGCCTTGGGACATACGATGCTGGCGAGGCGATCTGGATCGTCTGTCAACGGCTACAAATCTATACAACTCCCGAGGCAGGGTGCATGAACTCGAACTGGTTGCTTACGATACTCATACTTGTCGGGCTTGTGCTTGGGACTGTTGTCGGGCAGGTTTTGTACGATCCTGAATATCTGCTCAGCATGCCGGAATCTGCCCATGCCCACGCGACCGCACTGACCGTGTTCACCTTTCTGGGCAATACGGTGTTTATGGGCCTGCTGAAGATGCTCATCATTCCGCTTGTGGCGACGAGTGTGATCGTCGGTGTGACGAGCGTGGGAGATTTTCGCAAGCTGGGTAAAATCGGTGGGTGGACGCTGTTTTATTACATGGCCACCATGCTCATCGCGGTCACGATCGGACTTGTGCTCGTCACGACGATCCAACCGGGTACGGCGATCAGCCAGCAGCAACGCGCCGAGGCAGAGGCGGGGTATGCGACGGATACGGTGAAGGTCGAAGCGCTGGAAGCCAAACAGCAGGAGGGACTGGGCGGGGCGATGAAGGGGCTTGTGTCGCAGATTATCCCGCTGAACATCGTGAGTGCAGCCGCAAAGGGTCAGCCACTTCCGGTGATCTTCTTTTCGATATTTTTCGGGGTGGTGGTGACGACGATCGGGCCTAAGAACCGCGTGATTATCGAGTTTTTCGATGCGGTCTTTTCAGTGCTGATGAAAATGGTCACGGCGGTGATCTGGCTTGCACCGGTGGGAGTGTTTGCACTGCTGGCGTGGACGGTTGCGCGGATCGGTCTGTCCGTGTTCGCATCTTCCATCGGAAAATATATGTTCACGGTGCTGGCTGGGATCTTCGTCCACGCGTTCGTTGTGCTGCCGCTGATCCTGTTCATCTTCGCCAAACGCGGGCGTGACGGGTCGCGGAATCCGTTCAAATTTATGCACCAGATGCGTCAGCCGATCATGACCGCCATCGGGACGGATTCATCGTCGGCGACGCTTCCGGTCACGATCGAGACAGCTACCGATGTCGCGGGCATATCGAAGCAATCCGCCGGGTTCGTGCTTCCGCTTGGTTCCACGATCAATATGGACGGAACGGCGCTGTATGAAGCGGTAGCGGTCGTGTTCCTCGCACAGGCGTATGGTATTGAGCTGGGCTTGACGACGCTCGTTCTGATCGCGATCACGGCGACGCTGGCGGCTGTCGGTGCGGCGGGGATACCGTCGGCGGGCCTGGTCACGATGGTGATCGTGCTGGACGCGGTGAATGCGAATGTCCTCGCGGCGGACCCCTCAGCCAGCGCGATCCCGGTCGCAGCCATCGGACTCATCATCGGCGTGGACCGCATCCTGGATATGTTCCGCACGGCTGCCAATGTCTGGGGCGACGCCGTCGGTGCGAAGATTATCGACCGGTTCTGCGACGATGATTGATCCACAAACACGCCTAAGGGCGTGTGGGGATTTCTACGCCCTGCCAGACCTGGGTAGCATTGCCGGATCCTAGCAGCAGTTGCCGGAATCGTAGGAAATCCAGAGCTTGTACAGTTCCGTTTCGGTCGGTGTCAAAATAGTCAAGCATCGAACCGACCTCGGGTACAAACACGCCGGAAAGCGCCTGACGAAATCGCAGAAGATCCAACGCCTGCACGCCGCCACTCTGATCGACGTCACCAGGTAGATAGCCGATATCGATCCGATCCGGTTCGTCAGTATTCGGACCAAGGTCACCCAGATGATCGATCCGGTTTCCTGACATATCCTCCACATCAGCCACAACCGTCGTCCATCCACCAGTGAACAGCGGAAAGGAAAGTCCGAGGCGAACCAGTGGGTTCTCCGACGCATCCACCGAGACAACCATCATCTCACCAGCACCTGTTGCAATGCTGAAGGCATTCACCGTCAATTCACCGCTCGGTCCAGACGCAACATCGCGTACCGGCTCACTGAAGAGGATGCTGATTTCCTGTATACCAAGGTCAAAATTGACCCCATCGCTGCTTTCCTGACGAGGATCGATGTACCCGCTGAAGGGCGACGTTGTAACGCCTCCGTCATGCACGATCATCGGAGCCAAATCGTCCAACGAGCAGACAACAAGGTCCACACCCAGCGCATCGATCCCAGCCTCCACCACCGACCCCTCATCTACGGAATCCGAGGCAGTGAAACGCAGACGCATCGCATTGGTCGGTTCAATGACCGAATCCACACGGTGCGTCGCATTCACCCAGCCGCCGCCAGCTTCCGGCCCGTCCGGACCAACGGTTTCGAGCAGTGTCCAGCTCGCACCGCCATCGTTGGAAATCTCGACCTCGAAGATGTCCGCATTTGGATTCGCACCGGCTGTGTTTGAATACCACCGAGCGTAACGCACAAAATAGATCCCATCCTTTTCGCCCATATCCAGCACCGGCGTCGTCAGCGTCGTCTCACCGTCATCCACATCGCTGTTGCACGCATTCGGATTGTTGTCCGTCAGCCAGCATCGCCCGGACCCGTCGAAATCGCTCGGTGGATCGCCACGATTACAACCCACCGGCACTCCCACCGTCCATTCACCGTCATCTGCATCACCCGACACTTCGTACCCGACCGGGGACTCGAAATCGTCTTCATGGACCACGCGCAACGTATCACCGACGACGGCGTTGAGCGAACCCTCAGAAGGTTCACGCAAATCAACCCCGACATTCGTCTCCACCGCAATAAAGTAGGACACCACAACACCACAATCCGCCGCAGGAAGCGCACCAACAAACAACCCCTCACCATCGGGCACCATATCCTGACTCTCGAAATCCCCGTCAGCCACACGCACCATCAGCACAACACTTTCAAACACAACCGTGTCGTCCAGGCTGCTCAACGAAACGACAACCTGCGTCGCACCATCCGGAGACACAAGATCGGGAACACCTTCGGGAAAATCAAGCGTAACACCAAGGCAATCCAGAACCTGATCCTGAAACCCGGCGATCGTAATAAGCGTCCCACTGTTCACAGATTCAGGGTCCGTATTGCATCCGCCATGTGTATGGATCCCGATCCCAAGCCCGGTCGCGTCGTCCACGATCAACGACCCGCTGTTCCCGCCACGCGTGTCGGCACGATGACCCACAGAACCCGCCAGCGACAGGACCGGTCCGAAGCTGATCTGCTGCGTAGAATTATCGACACCACCATCAACACCATACCCGACGATCTGAATATCAACTGGCAACGCGGGCAGTGAATTCGCAAGAGGTATAAACTCACCCTGCGCCTCGAACGGCGTCATACCCGTTTCGGTATTTTCAAACACACGATAATGACCCCAGTCGTTCCCAACACCATTCGCGACACCGACCTGCTCAACCATCGCATATTGATCCTCGGGACCGGGATGCTGATTCGTCCCGTCTGGAAGAGACGGCGGGACGTTGAACTCAACAACATCATTGATATTAAGACAATGACCAGCCGTCACACTGCAACTCGACGTATTATAAAGCGTACCCGTGCAACCAGCCGGTTGAAGCCGACCCACCGCCGGCACATCCGACGCAACCCGGTCGTCCACAGTATCACAGATCGTCGCAGCCGTCGGATCCGAAACGCCGATGTCCATGGCTTCTATAGCGAAGTAATTCCCCACAGTATTCGGAGCGACCACCAGCGAAACATCCACAGCCGAACCGTTGAAATACGCACTGCTCATCCGCCATTGCAACAGATGCTCCGCTCGAAGATGCTGAACCGCACCATCCTGAACAGATTCGATACGAATGTGAGAATCACCGTCGAGATGCGCATCCGAAATTCGGAGGCGAACCCAGCCAGCCGACGACCCACCGTCCACGCGAACCTTGTAGACCTCCGCATAGTCGCTCCCAGGCTGATCGTACACGCCCGAGATCGCATCCACGGCAATCCGCTCGCTCGGCGGAGACCACATCTGTCCCAACGCAACATCGCCAGACAGCAGACCAGCCACCAACACACACACCTTCAACCGTACGATCCACGCAACACACCGCATCTTCATCCCCTTCTGTATCACCACAACATGGCTGCTGGACCCTCAACAACCCGCTGCTCATTCTTCTCTATCCAGCCAACCTGTCTATCCAGTCAGACCCAGGATCCGGGCGGCTGGTGCAGACATACGCACCTGCGGTTGCGGACCGACGATTTTCGCAATCTCCTCCGGAGACGCACCGGCGTCCTCCTTGTAATGTCGAGCGTCGGCTTCGGAAATCTCCTCGACCAGCAACGTACCCTCCACCACCACATCGTGACCCACAGCCTCCATCGGAATCAGACGACCACCCTCCACCGGACAGCTGAATTTCACGAACACATCCGCCGCACCCGTCTCATCCGTCATCCGCAACCAGCACCCCTTTTTCGCACACACACTCGTCACCTTGCCAAGCACACGCAGATATTGACCCGCATAGTGGTCCGGTTCTGCCATAACCTTCGCAAGCCCAACCGTCTTCTGATCGGTAAGCTTCATCTTCTCACCGTAATAGGCATACTTGCTCGCACACCCCGTCGAAGAGAGCAGAGAAACCGCCACCACCAGGCAGGCTGTAACCCGAATTGTCCAGACCATCATCTTCATCACGCACGACCTCCAACTCGCTGAAAAACACCAGACTGTCCGACCCACCGCACGTTCGGCACCCTGAACACCGCAGCTTTGCAGGCCAATGATACTACATTCGCCACGAAAATTCATCCTCCACATGTCATTTAATCATCATCAACAGACCGCCATCCAACATCCTGCGGACATGATGAAACGGGGTGCATGACAGTTTTGGCGGGGATGTGAACGGAAGAGTGTATGTAGCACAGCCGCCCCCGGCTGTGGCCGTTCCATGTGCCACAACCGCCACCGGCTGTGGGATCCCAGCCGAGGGCGGCTGGGCTACGTGCAAAGCTCCACCGGTTCGTTGTGACACATCCCCGCCAAAACTGTCATGCACCCTGATGAAACGCCCACGGGGAGGGGATACTTGACGCAACGCAACTGAATGAAACAATGGGACACGGTATGGAACCTTGGCTCGTGATATCAAGCCTTGCGGGAAGGTGTACAATGACAATGTACTGCTACGAAACCATCGAGACAGCATGGGGCGCGTTCATCGTCGTGTTTTCGGACCTTGGACTCGTCGCTACCTATTTCCCAGAGCGATCTTCAACAGTGCAGTCACGGTCTTCAACAGCGCAATCGCGAACTTCCAAAGTCCAATCACCAGCAGCCGAGGACCGAGTTCTTAATGATTGGCCCAACGCCAAACGCAAACGCGGATGCGCCAAGTCGTTAGCCTCTGATGTGCGACACTACTTCCTGGGCCGAGTGCCGTCATTTGACACTCCGATCGACATCGCAAGCATGACCCCATTTCGCCAATGCGTTCTCGAAGCATGTCGACGAGTCCCCTACGGTCAAACCGCATCCTACCAGGACCTCGCAAGAGCAGTCGGACGCCCAGCCGCCACGCGTGCGGTGGGATCAACCATGGCACACAATCCAATCCCCCTCATCATCCCCTGCCACAGAATCGTCCGCTCAGACGGAAGCCTCGGCGGATTCTCAGCCGCAGACGGAGTATCCCTCAAACGCAGAATGCTGCGCTTAGAAGGCGCCACCATCGGCCAGGGAGCAAGGGTCGCATAACGAACATGACGGAAACCAGGTTCCAGTGTTTCGGACGAAACCATATGCAGGACTGGCCCATAATGGACCTGATCATCGCACCCCTAACCCCTGTGTCCGAATGTACGCATGGTTTGGGCAATGTCACACTTGACTCCCCCCCCCCCCTTGTGCCTACAAATCCTGTGATGTCGGTTTGCATGGACTCGCTTGAGCGTCAAGCGGCGACACAGCATCCGAAATGGTCAGGAACAAACTGGAGAGGAAAGTCTTATGCACAAGAGGATGAACAGAGTCGGACGTATGGTCGCCCTGGTCGCTATCTGCGCGAGCGTTGTCAGTGTCGCCGCGATTGCAGAGGTCACGAACAGTGCTGGTGGAAAATTCACGCAGCTTGCCACGGGCGATGGATTGGCTATTACTATCTATGATAACATCGATGGCAAGCTGGTCGATGCCCATGTATCTTACTACGATGGTGAGTCTCTGGTGACGGGAAATTCGGACAAGACCAGTATTGTGGCTACGGATAAAACCATGATCGTTGGATACAGCACTGCTGAGATCGTGATGTGTCTCGACGAGAAGACTGGTGGCTGGGAATGGTGTGGTGGAACGACCGGAACAACCTCCGCCGCCAGCAACGACCCAACACCCACCGGCTGCGATATCGAGGTTGCGATCGGTGCAGAACATATCGTTGTTGTGGTACAGTGCGGTGGCCGCCCTATTAATGTCTATATCTACTGTAGCGATCCAACTGCGCCCACGGGGTGGACGGAGTGTGGTCATTTTTCAATTCCACGCCCGTAACATGACTACACCTCACAGTTGAAGAGGAAACCAGTAAGTGTTGCGTTAAGCTGATTATTGTTGGAGGAGGGATGGCGTCATCGCGACGTCCATCCCCTTCTCAACATTGGTCGCTTGGAAATCGACGGTGGATATGTGTTGCTTCATGCGGTCTTTGCGGTGGCTTCGTGTGGTGTATTCTGCGTTGGGAAGACACGAGGCTTGTCACGCAAAATGAGAATGTAGCGTCGATGACCATTCTGGAGATTAAGTGATGGACATGCGTAGGATAAATCGCATTGCTCTGGTTGTGCTCGTTGTTCTGTCTGCTGCAACGTGGTTTGATATGATCATATTAAGCAGAACTGTGAAGTTTGTACCATCAGCGCCAGTTGTGACAAATATGGCAGGTGGTGTGACAAATACATTCAATGGCAAGTTGCAGGGCTTTTCGTTATACCGGTTGTACCTCCCTCACAACCTCAGTGATACGTTTTGCTACGCGATTTTGGCGATCACATGTCTTGCATGGACGCTTGTGACAATCGGTGAAGCACGGCGGGACGGGGAATTGCGATGTCGCAAGTGCAGATACATTTTGCGTGGGCTGTCGAAACCGCGCTGCCCCGAGTGTGGCGAGGCGATTTGAGTTATTGATCTTCTTCACGATACATTCCGCAACAAAGCACCGGCTGGCGAGCCGCTAGTCCCAAAACAAGCGTGCGGCGATCGGTTGTTGGCCGACGGCGCGGCGGGCGGCGGCGTGCGCAGCATCGACCGCTCGCCGTATTTTCGGGTCGATTACTCACCGTACTCAATAATCGAGTGACGATCGCCAAATTG
>JAJRYY010000197.1 GCA_024275565.1 Planctomycetota bacterium | reverse complement strand
TTTGATCGACGGACAGAGTGATGTGTATGCACTGGGTGTCTTGCTGTACGAGTTGTTGACGGGGCGGTGTCCATACGATCTGACCCGAAAAGCAGTCCACGAAGCCATCCGCGTCATCCGTGAGGACGAACCTCTCAAGCTAAGTCTGGTGAACGCACGCCTGAAGGGAGACGTGGAAACGATCGCAGGGAAATGCCTCGAGAAGGAGAAGGGGCGACGATACCACACGGTCGGCGATGTGGCAGCCGATGTGCGACGCTTCCTGCGACACCAGCCCATCCAGGCGCGGCGACCAACGATGGCGTATGAACTCGGAAAATTCGCCAGACGCCATCGCGTACTGGTGACAGCCATCGGAATTGTGATGGTGGTCCTGGCTGTTGCAACCACCGTGAGCACGGTGTCCATGTGGAAAGCACGCGAGGAGTTGACGAAGTACTGGGTCCGGGAAGGTCTGCGGTTGCAGATCGAAGGCAAGTATTTTCAGGCAGAAAAGGCGTACAAAACAGCACTGGATAAGGGTCCAACCTACTACAAAGCGCTCGCAAACCTGGGGATCCTGAAGAAAGACCTCTACACATCTCAACCCTACGGATCAGGCGATGACAGAGTGCTGAAGGAATCGGTTTCGCTCATTGAACGTGCGGTTGAGTTTGCGGACCCGGAGGACCCGAAAAAGGTCGCGGGCATATGGAACGCATTGGCAGTATCACGCTACCTGCTGGGAGAACTGGACTCGGCAGAATCCGCCTGTGACAAAGCCCTGGCAATCGATCCGGAGTACTACTGGGCAGCCGCAAACCTCGCCAAAATTCTAGCACTAAAGGGGGACATGGAAGGAGCAGTACAAAGCGCCCGCGAAGCCTGTCGCCTTGCAGAATTGCGACACGACAAGCGAGACGCAGCCGGTTCGTGGTATACCCTGGCAACTTTGCAGTTGTTCATGAAAGACGCGGAGGCCGCTGAGTCCGTGGAACGCGCGTTGTATTGCAACAAGTCGATCGATGCTCCATGGCTCGTACGAGCAAAGCTGCGACTATCGCTGGATGGACATCAGAATCCATCCGGGGCGCTGCTGGATGCGATGAACGCAGACGCGTTTTCGGACGGTCGCGATCCACGTGTAAAAGAAGTGCTGGCAGAAGCATTCCTGCGAAATGAACGATGGACCGAAGCACGCAAGGCATCACAGAAGGCAATTGATCTGGGGGGGTCACAAATTCTGAACGGGATGGTGTTGGCCATCGTGGCAACCAGAGAGGGCGACCCCGAATCCGCCCGCTCAACGCTTCAGACCGTCGAAGAGAACTGGCCAAATAATATGGCTCAACCAGGCCACTTCGTACCCAGCGTATACCGAGGCGTCCTCTGGTTCGATGCGTCGGATGAGTGGTTAAGGCTCCGAAAACGCGCAAGATCATCGGTGAACGGGCAGTAAGACGCGATCCCCAAGAAGGACACAGACCCTCCCACATGCGGAAAGCGATGAAAAGCAGACCCGGTAGCCAAGACGCGATCTCCGAAATCACGCACAATATATCTTCAACACCACCACATCTCGACACGACACGTTTGGCGGACCCCAGGTTTAGCACTATAATCCCACCCAAATTCACAACCGGACGCTGGCGGTTTCAACCCAATAACCCCTGCTGCGATCCGAGCAATATCCACTACTGCTTTAATTGCGGTGGGCGATCTAACAACGGTGAAAACGAATGAACTTTGAACTTCCAGAAGAAATGGTCGCCCTGCGGGAAATGACCCGAAAATTTGCGGCTGAGGAAATCGGCCCAAACGCACGCGAATGGGACCGAACTGGCGAAATCCCCGAAGAATCCATCCGAAAAATGGGCGAACTGGGCTTTTTGGGAACCATCGCACCGACTGACCTTGACGGAGCGGAACTCGGATACCTCGGAAACGCCATCGTGATCGAGGAATTCGCCCGTCAATGCGGTGGTACCGCCCTCATGCTCGCAGCCCACAATGGCCTCTGCCTTGGGCACATCCTCCACGCCGCCAGCGACGAGCAGAAGAAAAAATACGTCCCACCCCTCGCCAGGGGCGACATGCTCGGTTCATGGTGCTTGACCGAACCCTGCAGCGGGTCCGACGCCGCCGCCCTCGAAACCCGGGCGGTCCTCGATGGCGACGAATGGGTCATCAACGGGTCGAAAATGTTCATCACCAACGGATCCAAAGCGGGCGTCTTCGTCGTCACCGCCAGAACCAGCGATGAGAGCAAAACCAAGGGCATCAGCGCTTTCCTCGTCGATCGCGACACCAAAGGACTCCACATCGGCCCCAAAGAAGACAAAATGGGCATGAGGGCGAGCGACACCGTCCCGCTCACCTTCGAAGACATGCGGATCCCGAAGGAAAACCTCTGTGGCCAGCTCAATATGGGCTTCATCGACTGCCTCAAAGTCCTCGAACGCGGTCGCATCACCATCGGCAGCCTCTCCGTCGGACTCTCACGCGGCGCCCTCGAGGAAGCAGTCGCCTACGCCCAGACCCGCGAGCAGTTCGGAAAACCCCTCATCAAACACCAGACCCTGCAATTCATGCTCGCAGACATGGCCATGGAAACCGACGCCGCCCGCATCCTCGTCCGCAAGGCAGCCATCAAGCAGGACGCCGGCGAATCCTCGGAGATGGAATCTTCCATGTGCAAGCTCTTCGCCAGCGAAATCGCCACGAAATCCTGCCTCAACGCCATCCAGATTTGCGGTGGCTATGGCTACATTAAGGAAATGCCCGTCGAACGACTCATGCGCGACGCCAAACTCTGCGAAATCGGTGAAGGATCGAGTCAGGTCCAACGCATGATTATCTCCAAAAAACTCCTTGATATGAAGAAGGCCAACTGATGGATTTTACACTCTCCGAAGACCACGACATGCTCCAGCAGTCCATCCGCGACTTCGCCATGAAAGAAGTCGCCGGGGGCGCAGAAGAACGCGACCGCGAAGGCAGCTTGCCGCAAGAACTCATCGACCAGCTCACCGAGCTAGGCCTGCTCGGAATCTGCATCCCCGAAGAATTCGGCGGTGCAGGACTCGACACCGTCGCCTCCACCATCGTCGTCGAGGAAATCTCAATCGCCTGCGCCGGAACCGGCGTCTTCCTCAGCGCCCACAACTCCCTCTGCGTCGATCCTATCCTCAGTTTCGGCACCGATGAACAGAAGAAAAAATACCTCCCAAAACTCGCCACCGGTACCGTCGGTTGCCTCTCCTTAACGGAACCAGGCAGCGGAAGCGATGCCAACGCCGCGCGATGTATGGCCGTCGAAGAAGCGGACGGATTCCGCATCAACGGAAACAAAATCTTCGTCACAAACGGAAAAGAAGCAGGCATCATGGTCCTCATCGCCGTCACCGACCCCGACTCACCCAAGCGACGCATGTCAGCCTTCATCGTCGAACACCCCTGGGAGGGTCTCCGCATCGGCAAACTCGAAAAGAAGCTCGGCATCCGATGCAGCTCGACAGCCGAGTACGTCTTCGAAGACTGCCTTATTCCCAAAGAAAATCTACTCGGCGAACTGGGTAGGGGCTTCAGCGTCGCACTCGCCACCCTCGACGGCGGACGCATCGGCATCGGCGCCCAAGCTTTGGGCATTTCTGAAGCGTGTCTTTACGAAGCATCACGGTATGCCGAAACCCGCGAGCAGTTCGGTCGCTCCATCGCAAACTTCCAGGCCATCCAGAACAAAATCGCCGACATGGCCGTCGGAATCGAAGCAGCAAGAAGCCTCCTCTACCGGGCTGCGTGGATGAAGGATCAGAACATGGATTATGGCTACTACAGCGCGATGGCCAAGCTCTACGCATCCGAGCACGCCTCGAAATGCGCCAACCACGCCATCCAGGTCTTCGGCGGATACGGCTACTGCCAGGACTACCCGGTGGAGCGATTCCTCCGCGACGCGAAAATCACAGAACTTTACGAAGGCACGAGCGAAATCCACCGCCTGGTCATCGCTCGAGGCGTAGAAAACCAGGCAGAGAAAGGTTGGACCGCAACGGTATGACGCGACTATGATTCAGCATCGACACAATTGCTTTATCGCCGGTTGCGGTTTTATGAAAGCGGATGTCGATACACCAACTGAACTCGCGCAATAGATTATCGCCAGAGGATGCTCGCAATGATAGAGTCACTCAACATCTCAGGATTCAGAGCAGCGCAAGATGTTAGTCTATCCGATTTGGGAAAAGTGAATCTGTTCATAGGCCCGAACGGAAGCGGCAAGAGTACTATGCTCGAAGCCGCATTCCTTTATTGCGTCGAAGGCGATACCTCCAAGCTAATTGACATCATGAAGCCTGAATCGATCGAGTACGACGCCGATAGTATGAAGCGTGCCTTGCTGTGGCTTTTTACTCACATTTCGGAGGCAGAGCACCGAAAGATCACAGTCTCCGGAACTGTAGATGGCGTTTCCAGGAATGTCTGCGTGAAACCTGTCGAAGCTGATTCGGACTACACACAAATGTCACCAAGTGATTTGGGGCGTTCATCCGCGAAGAGCGCTGCGCATAATACCGAACTGGAAAATTTTTCAAACGCTCGCAGGACCGCAATTCTTGACCTTGAGCTTGCAATCACACACGGCGATGACTCATTTGATCGCCATCTGATCGTCTCGCGCGACCACGGCGTTTATTACCAGGGGTCACAACAATCGCAACGTCTCCTGGCCACATTCACGCATGCCATGCGCCCCTACTTTGTTGATTCCAAACTCCCCAAATTAGTATCTGATGCTCGGCTCGCTGGAACCCTCCCGGAGGTCGAGGAGACACTTAGAACCGTTGACCCAGCCGTAATACATCTAGAAATCAACTTGGCCGCCAACGGCACGGGCGTTGTCTATGTTAAACATGATCGTTTGGGTTTGTGTCCATTGGGTATCCTCGGCGATGGGCTGAGCAATGTGCTGCACTTCGCACTCCGCGTAACGTCGGGAGGGGCGAGGTATGTCATGTACGACGAGTTCGACGCCAATTTTCATGTTTCCGTCATTCGGTCTCTGGCGCAGGTTATCAAAAAAGTGGGAGATGATGGTACACAACTTTTTCTAACAACGCACCGGGCTGACACCTTAAGCACCTTCGTGGATTTAGTTGAGGACGGCTGGGACGGACTGACTGTGTATCAAACGCGACTTGAAAACGGAGAAGTCAAGGTCCAAAGTTTCGCAGGTGAACGATTACTTTCTGTCTGGTGTGACTTGGCACTTGACATCCGGGTGCCCTCATGAATGCATGGTCGCTGCTGCTTTGCGAGGGACCACACGACCAAGAATTCCTCTGCTCCCTCGCAACAGTTGGTCATGGATGGGTGCATGAGAAGCGACGCCCAGCGTACGTTCCTGCGACGTACAACATCAAGGGGCCGTACTTGTTTTTAACAAGCAATTCTAGATGCCTAGTGGTGGCCAATCAGAATGGAATCGATAACATCCTCGGCGAGAAAGGAACGATACTTGTAGACGGAGCACGCGAAGCAAAATCAATCGGCATCATTCTCGACGCGGACGATAAAGGTGTTGCAACTCGAACATTGGAAGTACAAAGCCTATTTTCTGGCCATATCCAAGCAGCGGTCAACGCAGAAGCTTGCAAAGTGGTTCCGGCAAACAGCAATGAAGGGGATCAGCGAAAATTCGGCTTGTGGGTTGCACCGGATTGCGTCAATAACGGCCAGTTAGACGACATAATCCTCCTCGCCGCAAATGAGATGCACCCGACGCTCGCTCCAGTTGCCGAAAATTTTGTGACAACACTTGGAGAACAAGCTGGTCACGATTGGACACAATTCCAGAAAAAAGCAACTCTCGGCTCACTTGGACAGCTTTGGAGGGCCGGCTGATCACTCGCATCCGCACTACAAGAACGTGAGCAGTGGATGACCCCAGACATTGCAAAGAAAAAACCGTTTTGCGACATTGCCAACTTCATGGCGCAGTTGTTAGCCTGACAAGAGAATCAGAAACAAACTCGGCAACTTAGACAATCATCGTTGACAGGAAAACATACATGATCGACACAACAAAACCAATCGCAGTCATCGGCGCAGGACAAATGGGACGCGGCATCGTCCAGATCTTCGCACAGGCTGGCTATGAAGTCCGCATGTTCGACGCATTCCCAGCCGCCGTCGAAGCAGCACCAGCCCTCATCGGCAAGCTCCTCGACCGCGCCGTATCCAAAGGCAGAATGGAACAAACCGACGCCGACGCCACCAAAGCAAGAATCACCCCCATCAACGCCATCTCCGATCTCGGAACGCCAGCCCTCATCATCGAAGCCGCAACCGAACAAGTCGAAATCAAAATCGACATCTTCAAACAACTCGACAAACACATCGAAGACGGCGGCATCCTCGCAACCAACACCAGCAGCATCTCCATCACCAAGCTCGCAGCCAACGTCTCAAACCCGTCCCGATTCGTCGGCATGCACTTCTTCAACCCCGTACCCGTCATGAAGCTCGTCGAAGTCGTCCGTGGCCTCGACACCTCCGACGAAACCATCAACGACACCGTCGAACTCGCCAAAAAAGTCGGCAAAACACCGCTCATCGTCAACGACCACCCCGGATTCGTCTCAAACCGCGTCCTCATGCCCATGATCAACGAAGCCGTCTTCACCCTCCAGGACGGCGTAGCCGACGCCGAAACCATCGACGGTGTCATGACCCTCGGCATGAACCACCCCATGGGCCCGCTCGCCCTGGCAGACCTCATCGGCATCGACACCTGCCTCTACATCCTGGAAGTCCTCCACCGCGAACTGGGCGAAGACCGCTACCGACCCTGCCCGCTCCTCCGAAAAATGGTCGACGGAAAAAGACTCGGACGAAAATCAAAACGAGGATTCTACAGCTATGAGTAACAGAGCTTAAAATCCATGATCGCAACCATTGACGAAAATATGGATTTTCTGACGGACCTCTGCGTGCGACGACGCGTACGTCTGTTAGACGTCTTTGGATCCGCAGCCGACGGCTCTTTTGACCCCGCCTCAAGCGATCTGGATTTTCTCGTCGAGTTTCTTGATATGGACCCGCAGGAACATTACGAATCGTACTTCGGACTCTGGGAGGACCTCGAAGCGCTATACCACCGCAAAGTAGACCTCGTCGAAACCAGAGCAATGCGAAATCCCTACTTCATACGCAACGTCAACAAATCGCGCAAAACCATGTATACCGCGCAACAGGACCAGTCATGACTCGGTCGCGTGAAAAATACCTGTTCGATATCATCGATTCATGTCAGTACCTCGAAGAATTGACAAGCGATGCAGACATCGATCGCTACGAATCAAACCGTATGTTTCGCAGCGCCATCCAGCGCGAATTGCAAATCGTCGGCGAAGCTGTCATGCAGTTGAACGCACTGGATCCGAAAACCGCAGAATGTATAACCGAATACAAACGCATAATCGGATTTCGACATGTCCTGGTGCATGGATACGACGCGATCGACCCGGAAATCGTGTGGCATGTCGTCACAGCAAAACTCCCAAATCTACATGCAGAAGCGCGAACACTGCTTGAGGAACTGAAGTGATGCACGACACCCCGGGAACAGCGCCATAAAGTGCGATTTCACGCACGACAGCCTGACCGCGACCAGCTTGGGAATAGGTCGGACTTCGTGTAAGATGACCAGGACGGTCGTTGCACAAGATACGGAACAATCAGGCCAGACAAAATGGCAATCCATTTTGAAACACCACTGCTGAGAGTAACACAAACATGAGTAGCACAAACGCAGAAGTCACCATCGACGGCCAACGCGCCACCATCACCATCTCAACCGAGACCGGCCTGAACGTCATGAGCACCGGAGCAGCCAAACGCCTCGAAGACGCCATCGACACCGTCGCAAAATCCGACACCGTCCGATTCACCGTCATCCACGCCGAGGGAAAAGTCTTCGTCGCAGGAGCAGACATCAAAGAGATGGCCAACTACACCCGCGAGCAAGCCGCCGAATTCGGAGAACTCGGAGCACGCGTCT
>JAJRYY010000196.1 GCA_024275565.1 Planctomycetota bacterium | reverse complement strand
CTGACACTGGAGCACCGAAAGCCCACGCCGTCACCGCACAGAGGCACACTCTGCTTGTTCTCTTCCTGCTTGCCATATTCATAGAGTCTCTCTCCTCATTAAGGACGTACTCATCATAGCCATTGACATGCCCAAAACCAAGCCTGAGCGCCGGGGATCACTCACAAGCAGGCATGTCATTCAGTATTTCAGCACCCGCCCAGACCTGAGTGGCTGTGCCGGTACCAAAAAACAATTGTCGCCAGCGGAGCAGGTCCAGTGCCTGAATCGCGCCATTCCGGTCGATGTCGTAATAGTCTTCCAGGACCCCATTGGGTGGTAGATGTATAGGAAGAAGGGTTCCCGGCGGATCTGGTTCTGCCAGGACTTACCGACAAGGCAGCAGATCGGGACAAAAACTAGCAGCGTCCCCGTTACGACTCTCCATCGCAGATGGCTGTTGTGTTTCATCTTGACAGTTCGGGCGTTGATGGGTGCGTGACAGTTTTGGCTGGCATGTATCACGGCGATCCGGCGGAGCTTTGCATGTTGACCAGCCGCCCCCGGCTGGGATCCCACAGCCGGTAGAACGGCCACAGCCGAGGGCGGCTGTGCTACATTCAGGTGGGGTTCGATGTTTGGTCCGTCACAGGGACAACGTTTGACCGTGAGACATGGTCCGCACAGCGGACCCTACCGCTACAGCTGAAAATGGATCCTGCAGCTACAACGCACCCTACAACTACAGATCAAAATGGACCTTACATCGCAAATAATGCCCCAACAGGATGAATCACGCCGCTATGTGGTCGGGATGGATTTCTTGCGGCGGAAGAGGTTCTGGATGGTTTTGAAAAGCAGGTATAGACCAAACAGTCCGCCGAGGCCTATCAGCGAGGCGTTCTTTGCGAAGAACGTTTCGGCGACCGGGAGGTAGGTTTCGATTGTCTGCTCGGTTCCGTCGGCGAAGCGGAATCTTATTTGTCCGCGACCCTTGGGTGCTCCGGTGGGGCATACCCGGATGGTGAATTCAAAGGGTTGATTTTTGAGCAATCCTGTGTTGTGTTTAGCGGGAGTAGCTGTGCAGACGCCGGGTTTGTTTCCGAAACTGTTCTTGTTGGTCAGGTCGAATTCCCACTGATCGCGAACGCGTTTGTCGGGAGCGGTGAATGTGTCGACGCGGAAGTGGTCGAATCGAATTTCGACGAGCGGCGCGTTGCGGGTGTGCTCGACGGTCCATGTGTAATTGTGTCCGGAGACGTCGATCTTCTGATCGAGTGTCACGTCTGAGTCGGAAGCGTGATCGGATGCGGAGCTATCAGCCTGGGCGGTTGTGGCGATCAGGCAGAGCGAGCATATTGTTAGGCGTGCTACAGGTCCGGTAATATGTATCATCGCTTCTCTCGCTGTCAGTGTTGGATGTTTCGCAGGGTCCATCCTACCACAGGTTGTCGGCAGGCAAAAGTCTACCCTGCACGGCTTCCCGGTTTCCAAGGCTTCCGAGCTTCCCGACTTCCCAGCTTCCCCAGCTTCCCGGTTCAGATGTTGGCGTTCGTGGTCGATTTAGAGGGATCGATCCAGGATAACTCGTGAAAATGCTGCGACATTTGGACGGCGTCGAGGCATTGCAGAATACCCCGGGATTATGGATGATGCCGCCGATGTTCTGGACGCGTAACAAGACACTCCTGGCGATCACCGTGCTCGCGATGCTTACCCTCGTACCGCTCATGCCGGTGAGCGTGACGGCTGGGTTGTTGCTGCTTGCATACCTTCCCGGACGGATCGCGCTTCGGTTTCTGGACGCTGAGCATCATTGGTCCATGGCTGGCCGGGTGGTTCTGAGTGTTTCGGTATCGCTTGCGACGGTTCCCTTCTTTCTGAATCCGATCTGGCATGTGACGAACAATGGTCTGCATCTGCTGGGATTCACCTGGCTGGTTCTGGTGCTGCTGACGCTGGTACGGGGCAACCCGAGGTCCGGAACCTTTGAAGCGTCAGAGAACGCTGCTGGGGGGGATGCTGATGATGGGACTGACGGACTTTCTTTATCAGGACAATCTGCATCTATAGGACAACCCGCGTTTTTTGAGCATGCTGTGTCGTGGAAGGTGGCTGGATTTCTGGTCGCCTTCATGAGCTGTGCGATTGTTCTGATGTATTGGCCTACGGAGCTGTTCGGGTATCCGGTGGCTGCCCACAATCATGATTTCATCAAGCATTTTGCGCTTCTGGACTCGATGCAGCATCGCCCGTTGCCGTTCGGGAACCCGTTTTATGCGGTCGGTTCTGACAAGCCGGTGTATTATTATCACTTTTTCTACCTGATCCCCGCCACGGTTCGAGCGTGGGCGGGTTATGGGATTTCGATTGAAATGGTGTTCGCAATCGCCGGGACGCTGGTCGCGCTTTCGACCTGCGGTTTGACGTATGCGATCACGAAGCGGTTGTCTGGTGGTGAGACGTGTGCGTGGCTGGCGGTGGCGTTGATTACGGTGGTGGGGGGGTTCGACTTTATCGTGTTCGTTCCTCAGATGTATCGGATGTCGCGTCCGCTCGTGGTGCTGGATGCGTGGACCTGGCATCCTTACGTCATTCATGACCTGTTATTTCAGATGACGTGGAGCCCACAGAATATCAGCGGGCTGATGACGATGCTGGTGGGGGTCTATTTTCTGTCGTACAAACCGCATTGGCGTGGCTGGTTTATTCTGGGTCCGATACTGGGTGCGACGATTCTGGGAGCGAGTGTCTGGGTTGCGCTTGGGGCGTTGCCGGCGCTGGGTGTGTGGGCAGTGCTTCGTCGCAAGCACCTGGTCGCGACGATCGGCATTGGTGTGCTGATGGCCATCGTGTCACTGCCGACGCTTGTCCAGTATATGGACAGTGGGGGTCGGTCCGAGCGTGGTCTAACGATTCAGTGGCCTGAAGTTGCACCGCATGAGGTGCTTGGGAAGCTGGTCGGACCTGGGATCATCGCGAATTTTCTCGATTTACCGATGCAGTTTATTGTAGATTTTGGTGCGAAAGCGTTGTTTCTCCCGCTGGTGGCTGCTGCGTTCTGGAAGAAGGCCTGGCGTGATCCCGGGTTGAAATTTTTGTTTGTGGCTGCGGTGCTCGCACTGCTGGCGAATCGAATCGTGCGTAGTGAGTTGAGGCATAACGATTTTGGTCAGAAAATTGTGATGATCACCACGGTGTTCACAGCCATCATGGCTGGATGTGCGGTTGCTCGTCAGCCAGGTCGCCGCTGCTGGTGGAATCCTCTTGGGTGGACCTCGGCGTGTGCAGACACGCATCCGAAATCGTCGCTGTTTATTGCGTTGTGTCTGTTTGCAGGATTGCCACGTGGATTCTACGAGGCGCCAGTTGGTGCGGTGCGTCGGTATGCTTCAGAGTTTCTGGAGCTGAAGTTGAAAAACCATCCCACCATCTCGCGCGAGGATATGGATGGCGATGAGGAGGCGAGGACGTTCATGCGTTATCAGCTTCCCGAGGACGCTGTGATCCAACCGGATATTGCGTTCAATCGTGCTTACCTTGGCCAGGTCACCCGTAAACAGCTCGGCGTCATGGATCCGGAAGATGATGTCGGCGTGTTCATGCCCTCCGAGCCGGAAGCCTATCTACAAGCGGTGGACGACATGGCCAACGCGCTCTGGTTCGATCCGGATGCTGGCAGGACACATGCGACCTTGAAGCGGTATAAGGTGACGCATGTGTTTCTGGGTTGGCGCGAGCTGCTCGCGTGGAAGCACCTTGAAAAGTACGATGATGATCGTTACTTCGAGGATGTATTCCGTCGTGGTCGGATTCGTGTGATGAAAGTGAAATAGGCGTCGTGACTGCGAATCACCGAATACCCATAGCTGAATCTCCGATTGCCCGTTAGAATTCCAACCCGGGTGACCAGGTGCCTGTATGGATGGGATTGAATCGGAGGCGTACATGAACGACAGCAATCAGCCAATATTCGCCGATCGTGAGGAACGATCCAAAGCGAGAGCAGTGGCGTGTGCTCAATTTCTGGACACCTTCGCACCTGGTCCGAATCAGGACATGCTGGCTGAGATGATGGTGACCATGACGCGGCTGGCGGCCGACGGTACGGGTCGTGGAGAGATCAAAATCCTGAACCGTGCCCTGAAGGAGCTGCGGTACGCCTTCAAGATTTTTGCCCCCTATTCAGACGTCCCCAAGGTCTCGATTTTCGGATCCGCAAGAACGCCCACAGACAATCCACAGTATCTGCAGGCGGCAAAATTTGCACGGTTGATTCGCGAAAAAGCATGGATGGTCATCACGGGCGCCGGGGACGGAATCATGCGCGCAGGGCATGATGGTGCGACGCGTGAATCGAGCTTTGGCGTCAATATTGCGCTCCCCTTCGAGCAGTCCACCAACGACATCATCGCCGGTGATCCCAAGCTGGTGAATTTCAATTACTTCTTCACACGCAAGCTCCTGTTCGTCAAGGAAGCCGACGCCATCTGCCTGTTCCCCGGTGGATATGGAACTCAGGACGAGGGGTTTGAAGCGTTGACACTCGTGCAGACGGGCAAAGCTCAACCCGTACCAATCGTCCTCTGTGACGAACCGGGCGGAACCTACTGGCAGCATTGGCGAACCTACGTCAAGGCCGAGCTGCTCGGAAATGGCATGATCTGTGCGGAAGATATGGGGTTGTTCTTCCTGACCGACAGCGCCGAGGAAGCCGTCGAGGAAATCCTGCGTTTTTATCGCCGCTATCACTCATCACGGTTCGTACGCGATGAATTCGTCATTCGCATGAAGTCGCCGCTGTCGCAATCCACCATTGCGAGGTTGAGCAGAGATTTCGTCGATCTGGCAGATGGCAGCCCATTTCGTCAGGAGAACGGACCGCTACCGGCTGAGGATGGTGAGCTGCCCGAGCTGTCACGGCTGGTATTCCGGTTCAATGGTCGAAGTTCTGGGCGTCTCCGGTCCCTCATCAACGATATCAACAGCAACGACTGATCGGCAGGGCAGTCTGTCCCCCCGCCCCGACCATCCGACCAGCCACCAGTCACGATCCACGCGCAATTTCCATTGGATCGGCCCGCAATCGACCGATACAATCAATAGACACGTTCTAGTCGAGCAGATACGCAGTCAGGAGGACGCGATATGGGGCAGGAGATGGATCGACCGAACGCTCAGAAGCAAGACACACAAAAAGATGACGTGCAAAGTGATGACGTGCAAGCCGTCGAGCAACTGGTCGATGCCTGCGAAAACATCCGCGCACAGCTCGCCAAAGTCATCGTCGGGCAGGACCGCGTGATCGAAGAACTCCTGATCGCCATGTTCTGCAGAGGGCACTGCATCCTCGAAGGCGTGCCCGGTCTCGCAAAAACGATGCTCGTCAGCGCCGTTGCGCAAACCATGCAGCTCTCCTTCTCACGCATCCAGTTCACCCCGGACCTCATGCCCTCCGACATCACCGGCACGGAAGTCATCGAGGAGGACAAATCAACAGGCCAGCGATCCATGCGATTCGTCAAGGGACCGATCTTCGGCAACGTCATCCTCGCAGACGAAATCAACCGCACCCCACCCAAAACCCAGTCATCACTATTGGAAGCCATGCAGGATCGACAGGTCACAGCTTCTGGCGTAACGCATATGTTGCCCAATCCATTCTTCGTCCTCGCCACCCAGAACCCAATCGAGCAGGAAGGCACCTACCCCCTCCCCGAAGCACAGCTCGACCGCTTCATGTTCAAGGTTCTGGTCGATTACCCTTCAGAGGAAGAGGAATTCCAGATCGTCAAGCTCACGACCGCACCCTCCGACGCAAAGGTCGAATCACTGATGGCAGCCGAGGACATTCTCAACATCCAGCGCATCGTCCGACGCGTCCCATGCAGCGACCATGTCATCAACTACGCCATGAGCCTCGCCCGATGGACCAGGACCGGAAGAGCGCAGGCACCGGAATTCGTAAACGATTACGTCGCATGGGGCGCAGGTCCAAGAGCATCGCAGCACCTCGTGACAGCCGGCAAGGCTCGAGCGCTTCTCAAGGGACGGTTTTATGTTTCCACCGAAGACGTCGCCTCCGTAGCACATCCCGTATTGCGACACCGTCTCATCACCAATTTCAACGCCGAGGCAGACGGAGTGACAAGCGATGGCATCGTGGACATGCTCCTGGAGGCTGTCCCGCGCGATCCATCAGAAACCATGGACGCTGCCATGGCAAAACGCGTGTTCGCAGATGAAAAACCGTGAAACCGCCCATCGGAAAATCTCAAGCGACTGCGGAATACCGCAGGAAGCGTCCGCGCACAGGCAACGATAAATACCGCCGATACCTCGACCCAGCCGTCCTCGCACGCATCAGCAGCCTCGAACTCCGCGCACGCCTCGCCATCGAAGGCTATTTCGCAGGAACCCACAGAAGCCCATACCGAGGACTCAGCGTCGAATTCGCCGACCACCGCGCCTACGCACAGGGCGACGACATCCGACACATCGACTGGAAAGTCTACGGTCGAACAAACAAGCTATACATCAAGCAATACATCGAGGAAACGAATCTCAACCTCATCATCGCCGTAGACAACAGCGCGTCGATGGCCTACCAGTCACCAGACGCACCACTCAGCAAATACGCATACGCATCCAGCATCGCAGCCTCACTCGCCTACCTCGCACTCAGGCAGCACGATTCCGTCGGACTGGCAGTCTTCAGCCACACCATCACCCAGTTCATCAAACCCTCGAACAACCCCTCCCACTGGAAAACCCTCATCAACGAACTCGACGCAAAACCCACCCACCCCAAAACAAGCATCAGACGCGTCCTCGACGACCTAGCGGAACGCCTTCGCCGCCGAACACTCATCATCCTCATCAGCGACCTTTTCGACGACATCGACGAAACCATCCTGGGACTCAAAAAACTCCGATACGCACAGCACGAAGTCATCGTCTGCAATATCTGGGATGTCGACGAATTAAACTTCCCATTCCGCGGGCCAACGATGTTTGAAGGATTCGAAGACCTTGGAAATCTCACCACAGAACCGCAAACACTTCGCGACGCATACCTTCAGCAGGTCCGCACATTCACCCACAAGCTGAGTCGAAGATGCAGAGCAATGCAGGTCGATTTCTCCCACTTCGATACCGCAACACCCCTCGACGTCTCGATCAGCACATACCTCGCAAACCGGAGCGCCGGCATTCGACACCGCGCCTCCCGCGTGCTCCGGGCATGATGCTGTACCACGCCATAACGCTCGCATCACCCACAGCACACCTGCCCATGCTGTCGCAAACCCCCTTCATCCACCCCCAGTTCGCAATGGCTGCCACCGGAATGCTGGCCATCCCAGTCCTGATCCACCTCATCAACCGACGCAGATACAAACGCATGCCCTGGGCAGCCATGCAATTTCTACGCGATGCATACAAAAAATCCTCACGCCGCATGCGTTTCGAGCAGTGGTTGCTGCTGCTCATCCGCATGGCCATCATCGCATGTTTTGGAGCAGCCATCGCCAGACCCTTCTTCCCATTGTTCGCAAACTCACCCATCCGACAAGGACGCGCGCTACGCATCATTCTCCTCGACAATTCCGCATCCATGAACGCAACACGCGAAGCGCACGCATCCAAATCAGGCATACCCACATCAGACGTATCCCGATCAGGTATATCCCAATCAGGTGTATTCGGGACGGGCGCATCCAGAACAGGAGTATCCCAGGATGACGCATCCCAGGACAATGCATCCCAAACCAACGCATCCCAAACCAACGCATCGCAAGGCAATGCATCCCAGACCAACGCATCCCGCCTGACCCGCGCGATCGACATCGCCATCGGTATGATCGACACCTTCGACCCCTCCGACGGCGTCTGCCTCTATACATCCACCGGGCCGAATCTCGCCGTCATCGCAGAACCAGCCTACGACCGCCGCCGCATCCGCGACCATCTCGAACGCCTCGCACCTTCACAGCGACGCTCCGACTGGGACCGGGCATTGGAGGGTGTCCAGGTAGTCCTCGCCAATTCCGACGTACCAGAGGGAAACCGGTTTCTCTACATCCTCTCCGACTTCGCAACCACCGACTGGCTATCGGACTCGGGCGATACCAGACGCACTGCATCCATGCAGCCAATCGCCCGGAAAGCAAAGATTTCCCTGATACGAATATCAGACAACAACCTGCAAAATGTCGCCATCACAGCACTGAAGACAGAGTCCTCGCCCGCAGGAGCAAACCAGCCCATCCGGATGTCAGCAAACCTCATCAACCATTCGAGCACCACACAATCAGACGACGTCCTCGAGGTCCGCGTCGACGATCGCATCGCCCGCACGCTCCAGATCGAACCACTCCCACCACACGAATCCCGATCCATCCCATTCTCAATCGTTTCCCCGAACCCAGGCCAGCACATCGTCTCAATATCACGCATTCCACCAGACTCAGAACGGTCGTCTGCTGATGGCTTAACGCAGGATGACCACCGCGCCTTGGCCATGAACATCCCAGGTCGCCTCCCCGTACTGCTCGTCGATGGTCGCCCCGGTTCCGACCCCTATTCCAGTGCGACAGGATACCTCGCGGCTGCCCTTTGCCCCTTCCCAGATGAGGAATCCTGCGACCTTTTCGCGCCCACCATCATTTCCGCCCGCGATCTGGTCTCAGAACCGCTCGACCCATTCGCAGTTGTCGCTTTGTGCGACGTATCACGGCTGGATGAAACGCAATGGACGAGGCTACAGGATTTTACAAAAAACGGCGGCGGGGTGATTTGCTTCGCCGGGGACCGCATCGACCTCGACCACTGGAATTCCCACGGCTTCAACGACGGTGAAGGCCTCCTCCCATCCGAACTCACCGCATTCACCGGATTGAGCGGCAGCAACAATGCTGAAGGCTTGGTGGCAAATCGCGCACCGCGAAGATTCGCCAACGACGCCCTGCAGCATCCCATCGTATCGGTCTTCGCCGACCACCAGGATGGGGGCCTCTTCTCAGCACGCGTCACGAAATCCCTGATCGCGACCCGCCTCTCCCCCTGGGCGGAGATCGTACTCACCTACGACGACAAAACCCCCGCCATCATCCTCCACACCGTCGGTGACGGCAGGGCATGCCTCGTCACCACATCCGCCGACATGACCTGGACCAATCTCCCAGCCAAGGGCGATTTCGTAGCGCTCGTCGTCAACCTCTTCACCCACATGACCGCAGACGCCGGGACACACCGAACCGTCACCGTAGGCCAATCCATCCGCGAGCGCATGCTCCCATCCATCGCAGACCGCGTCGCCCGCATCGAAGCTCCCGACGGAACCCTCTCCACCACCACCCTCGAGCTGGCAGATCAGAGACTTATCCTGAACCCCGACCCATTCGAGCAGACAGGATTATACAAAATCGACCTCGGCCAGCGCACGATCCGCGTAGCGGTCAACGCAGATGTCGCCGAATCCAACCTCGAATCAAGCACACGGAAGCAGCTCGAAAGCGCGTTAAAGTGCGACTTCGACTGGTTTGATGCCGCAAAAAACATCAGTCTCACTTCAAAGACTGAAACCACCGAAATCGGCGACAAACTCCTCCTCATTCTCCTCGTCCTCCTCGTGCTCGAATCCCATTTGGCCCAGCGATTTGGAGCGAACCGATAGTGGGGGTAAATACACCAGCCCATCGCGCCCTCCAATGGCTGCTCGACCTCGGCCTCCTCCAGTGGCTTCTGGATCTCGACCGCATTCGGCTTGGCAGGGACGCGCCCCTCTCGCTGCACTGGCAGTCGCATTGGCCTATGTGGCTTATCGGACCTTGCGCTGTTCTGATTTTCGTCGCGATCCTCTTCATCTACCGCGCCGAACCGGGCAGACGCGTCCGGCGGATCGTGCTCGCATCCCTCCGCATCGCTCTGATCGCCCTGGTCATCGCGATGGTTTCCGGACCTGTGCTTCGTCTCCAGCGTGAGCGCGTCGAACGCGCCACAGTCGCCATGCTAGTGGACAATTCCCAGAGCATGTCCTTCACCGATCAAAGCGGGCCGATTGCAGATCAGTCCCCGCGATACGACGCCCTCAAAACCGCCATCCTCAAAAATGACGCAGCACCGATCAAAGCACTCCTCACGAACAATCGCCTGGACCTCTACACATTTTCAGCATCCCTGCTCCATCGTGCGACCGCCAGCATGCCCGCGGACGTACCAGCCATCAGTCAGCAAATCGCAGGGATTCAGTGCCAGACCGACGGAAGTCGAATCGTCACCGCGATTAAAGACACACTTCAAGAATCTCGACCCGAGAGGTTGGCTGCACTCATCATTGCCTCCGACGGTCAATCCACAGAATCCGCCGACATTCAGGAAGTCATCCACGCCGCACTCGCCCAGAAAGTCCCCATCCACACCATCCTCCTGGGCGACCCAACCCCGCGCCGCGACCTCGCCCTCGAAAATGTCACCTACCGACGGACAGCGATCATCAAGGACCACATCGCCATCGGCGCCCGCATCACAGCACGAGGACTCACCGGCGACACCCCTGCCCGCATCACCCTTCAGGGCGCCGCAGGACAAACCATCTCCCACACCGAGGCGACATTGTCCCCTGGCAGCCCCCACGCCGACATCGAGCTGTCAGTCAACCCGGATCAGCCTGGTCAACACACATATACCCTTCGCGTCGAACCCCTCGCAGACGAGTGGAACGCCGACAACAATACCGCCCAGATCCGCATCCGTGTCGTCGACGACAAAATCCGCGTCCTCTACGTTGATGGCTACCCCCGATACCAGTACCGATTTCTCAAAAACATGCTCCTCCGAGAGCCAACGATCCGCTCCAGTTGCCTCCTGCTCGGGGCCGACCCTGACTTCGCACAGGAAGGTGTGGACCCCATCCGCCGCTTCCCCCAGACGCTCGAAGAACTTGCCCCCTACGACGTCATCCTCTTCGGAGACGTCGATCCCAGTGCCAACTGGCTGACATCCGCCCAGGCAGAACTTCTCGTAGAGCATATCGCCGAGAACGGCGCAGGGTTTGGCCTGATCGCCGGTTCACGGTTCGCCCCGCACGCATTCCTCGGAACACCCCTCCAGCGCATCATCCCCATCAGAATCGACCCTCAATTCCTCGGAACGTACCCCCATGACCTCGATACCTCACTGACCCCATCCGTGACTGATGAAGGTAGCAGCTCGCGTATATTCCGAATGTTCGACATGGCTGATACCGGGTCAGACCCTCTGATCCAACTGCCACCAATCTACTGGATCGCCCGGACTCTCGGACCAAAACCCGGTGCAGAAGTTTTAGCAGAAGTGGTGACCCGCGCGACGGAAGACACTTCCCTGCCCGTCCTTGTGACTGCAAGATTCGGCGCGGGCACGCTGTGTTTCATCGGAACCGACGACCTGTGGCGGTGGCGTCGCGGAAACAACGAATGGCGTCATGACGCGTTCTGGTTGCAAATTTGTCGCACCTTGATGCGCCCGCGTGACGCCGGTATCGATCGTCGCGTACGACTCACCACGGACCGATCCCTCTACGATATCGCCCGTCCCGTCCAGATACGAGCCGACATCCTCGACGTCGATCTGCTCCCGGACTTCGGGGAGACCCTCGACATCATCGTCAGTGACGCCGAGGAATTGCCCGCAGCCCGCGTCTCTCTCCATCGTCTCAGCCAGACAGCCCGTGCCTACGAAGGAGCATTCGTCCCGCCACGCATTGGCGTCTATACCGCCAAAATCGAAGGACTCTCATCAGCCCCCGGGCGCCGACCTGCGACCGCAGATTTTGAAGTCCGGCGATCCGAACTCGAGATGCAGAACGCACACGCCGACCACGCACTGCTCCGAAAACTCGCAGCGGAAACCGGCGGCCACGCCTTCAGGCCCGAGGAAATGCTATACGCGTTCGCCAGGATAGAAGACCGAAGCATCCGCATTCCGGACGACATCGAGGAACCTCTCTGGGACTCGAAAATCGCGCTCATCCTCTTCATCTCCCTTATCACCACCGAGTGGATCGTCAGAAAGGCCTACGGTTATGCCTGAGGCCAAGACAAGATCTACCGCCGCAGCAAACGCGTCCAAAGCACCCATCCATGTGCTGCAAGTGCTTTCCAGAATACGCCTCACCATCCGTCGTCGCCTTATTATTTACGGACTCTGCGCCGTCGCTTCTGGTGGCTGCCTGTCCATCCTTACCATCATCGCTCTGGACTGGTTGCTCGAACTTCCGCCCTGGCTGCGCGTCATTGGAGCGGTGTTGTTCCTGATTGGTTTCGGGATTGCGGTCCTCCATTGGATTGTCCGACCGCTGCAGAAACCTTTGACCCTCGCCCAGGTCGCCGGGCGACTGGAACAGCATTACCCCAGGCTGAACGATCGACTCTCGAGTACCGTCTCATTCCTGACCAAAGACCCACACGCTTCGGATGAATTTACCAGGCGGGTCGTGGCGAACACAAACCGTGTCCTGATGCGTCTTAAACCCCAGTCTGCGCTCACCTTGAAACCTCTCATCAGGCAAGGTGTGATTCTCCTCGCCAGCCTGATCGCTATGACGCTGATTGCCACAGCAACACCGCAATGGATAGCAACGGGTTTCCGCCGTTATGTCAGGCCTTTCAATGAGGTTCAGTGGCCAAGGCGAGTCGACCTCGTATCTCTATCGGGCGACCTTAAGATACCATACGGCGAATCGGTCACACTCCGGATGCACGTTACGCGAGGTGCTGACCCATTCCTCCGAGGCGTTGTCCACCTTCTCGACGCCGATGGACGCAAGACCATCCTCGCCATGCACCGCGAACCCGGAGACCATTTCAGATGCACCGTCGATGCGATTGCCTCAGACACGGTTTACTATTTTGAGGCGGGCGACAACTCCACCTGGCAGGCGCGCAACACGATCACAGTCGCCAGCAGGCCTACCTTCACGTCAGTCTCTGCAACCATCGCACCACCACAATATGCCCGATCTTCGGCTGTTCGGCGGGTGGACCTCCGCCAGCGACCTGCCTCGGCGGTCCTTGGATCGACCGTCACGATCTCCGTCGTGCCCTCAAAACCGATCGGAACCGATACCCGGAATCGCGCGCTTGGATGGTTGCAATTGCCCAGTGGACAGGAACACCGTTTGAGTATCTCGGAGACTGCGCCCGCTTCCGGAGGGTCAGGTAGAGAACTACAAGCCACCTTTCCCGTCCGCGATGACATCCTCTTCCGAATCAACCTTGTCGACCGCGACGGATTCCAAAATCGTGATACCCGGACCTTCCGCATCCTCGCAACCGCTGACCGCCCCCCATCCATCGCACGCCACGAACCTCGTTCGGGAATCAATGTCACACCCACCGGGAAGATCCGCCTCCTTGCCGAAATTGGTGATGACTTTGGTATCACAGCGCTTGAGCTGATCATCAACACCACGCAGTCACCGCAGCCTATTTTGATCCCGTTGCTCTCAAATGCCCGGCGCGACTCCAATATCCGGCGTTCTGCGCTTCCGAGTGGTCAGGCCGGTATCTCTTATGTTCTTGATTACAATGTTGTTGTCGATACGCTGGACCTTGATCCTCCCGCAGTGTTGAACTGTCGCATCCGTGCAACCGACAACTGTCCACTGTTCGATCAAACGGGGCAATCCGCCGTTTCCGACCTCTTCAAGATTCACATCATCACCGAATCGCAATTCGAGTCCCGCATCCGTGACACCTTTTCCCATCTTCAGCAGAATATCCGACGCATCCTCCTTGACCAGATTCAACTCCTGGATCTGACTGAAGAGCACATCGCAGGACACTCCACATCCACCACCGCCCCGGATCGCCGCATACAACGTGCGCAACCCAACGATCTCGCCCGGCAGCAATCAAAACTTGCTGTGCGGCTGGAACGGGTGGCTGCACGCTTTGCTGACCTTGGGAATACAATTTTGCAGTCCGGATCTACGTCTGCGCGTTCGACCATCCGTCAAATCGAGCAGCAGCGTACAGCGCTTCTGGAGATCGCCCGGAATCCGCAGACCCGTGCTGCCGATGAGTTGGACCGATTCGCCAGTGCAGATTCCGGCGATAAGTCGCGCCTTGCCCGAGCGATCGAACACGAACGCGATGCGGTGGTCGCACTACGCGAGCAACTGAAATCCATGGAGATCTGGCAGGATTTTGAAGCAGTGATGGCTGCGGCCCGGAATCTGCTGGACCGGCAGCAGTCCGTTCATCAGCAGACGATCGCAGCGGGTGCGACCACACTCGGAAAACGGACTGAGGAACTGTCGGTGGCTGATCATCGCAAGATCCGTCAACTGCATCGCTCGCAACAACATCTGGGTGACGAAGTTGAAACACTGCTCAAGCTCATGCGTGATCGCGTTGCGGGAGCTTCCGTGGAAGACACCGCAGGGGTTGATGCAATTGAGTCTGCCCTTCGGACAGCCATCGCTCAGGACATCGCTCAGA
The DNA here is from genome assembly GCA_024275565.1 of Planctomycetota bacterium. Classification (GTDB taxonomy): domain Bacteria; phylum Planctomycetota; class Phycisphaerae; order UBA1845; family UBA1845; genus JAJRYY01. The sequence goes on along the minus strand of JAJRYY010000196.1, from coordinate 14,631 downwards.
GAATGTCCGACGCATCAGACGCCATCTCGCAAAACCGTATCGCAGGAGCAGGTATCGAACAGCGTGCAGCAGAGCAGATACTCAGCGAAATGCTCGCCCATCTCCAGAAGCGACATATGCGTCACCTTGCCCAGCTTGCCCGCCGGTATGAACGTGCGCTGGACGCCGTTTCCAGATTGCACGATCAGCAGAAGCAGCTATTGACCGCGACCGATGAGATCCAAAGTGTCCAGGCAGATCCACGCGTCCTGCTCGACCAGGTTTCATCGCAAAATCGCCTTCGTGGCAACACGGAACAACTCGCACGGGACTTCTTCGACAATCCTGAAACGGCAGGTGCAGCAGACACCCTCCGTGACGCGACCACACCCATGTCAGACGCGGAGCGATTCCTCCAGGCTGCGGACGCAATCAACGCAGCCCGGCACCAGGGTGACGCGCTCGATCTGCTGAATCAGGCGGTGTTGTGGCTTCAGGCCCGTGCAAATGTGAACGCACACGCTGCATTCCAGCAGCGCATGGCAGACATTCGCCGCGCACTGCATGCCCTCCGCACAGATCAGAGCGCGATCCGCGATGCAATAGCCGAGGTCGCGTCTGTCGTCCGTAAGACCAACCGGCTGAACCGATCCACTGCCCGAAAAATCGCCGGGCTGACGAAAAAACAGCGCATGGTCCGAAAACAAACCAGCACCATACGCGACGATCTCAAAGATACCATCGTGTTCAAAACCATCCTGCAGGAAGTGGCAGAGTCCATGACCCGCTCAGCAGATGCACTACGCGATCGTAGATTAGATGACGATCTCACCACCCACCAGACCCGGATTCTGGACGATCTTGACCGTTTGCTTCGCGCACTCGACGAACTCATCGCGATGCCCCCCTCAGACGCATTTTCTGAGGGAAACAGCGGTGGCGGGAGCGGGAGCGGACAACAGGCAGGAAACGCACCCCCCGTACCGCCAGCCGCAGAATTGCTCATGATTAAACTCCTCCAGTCCGAACTTCTCACAGAGACCCGAATCATTTACAGCCACAGGACCGATAACAGCGATCCGACAGAATCCGAGCTGCGTGCGATTGACGCCCTCGCCCAGCAACAGCGATCGATTCGGCGTATGGCGGATACGATCATCCGGAAATCCAGAAAGGACCGATAAGACCATGTGTCACCCTCTGGCACTTATCAGCGGCATGATTTGCCTGGTACTCGCGCAACATGCTCCGGCAGACAAAAAATCAAGCACGGCCGACGATCTCGCAAAACGCCTCCTGAAGGAAAAGGAATCTCCGGTGGATGTTTTTGACCAGATTCTGATGGACATGGAAAAGAGCGAAAAAAGGCTTGCTCGAAATTTTGATCCCGGTCCGAATACTCAGCGTGCCCAGCAGCGCGTCATCGATGCCCTGGATGACGCCATCGCTGCTTCGATCAGGAATCCGTCCCGTGGCAAATCCTCTCAAGGGAGAAAAGCTGATCCGCGACGAAAACCTGGTGCGTCCGAGGTAGGCAGAGAAGGCGATGGGAAGGGGGATGTCAGCGGAAGTGCTGCGTCAGGAGGGTCGTCTGTCCCCGGAAAAGCACAAGAATTGCAGGAGGCAGCCTCTGCGGGACTGCTCGAATCTCGTCGGGGCTGGGGACATCTGCCCGCGCGCGATCGCGACGAGGTCATTCAAGGTTCCGGGGAGAAATACATGCCTGATTTTCAAGACTGGATTGAGCGTTATTATCGGAAGCTGGCGGAGCGTGATACGCCATGATCCATGACCGGGGAAAGCATATCGCAATCGTGTTCGTGTATGCTTTGTCGCCCGCACTGGATTTTTCCTCTGGGGCGGAAGCACCTGGGGCGGATACACCCATGTCCGAGCAGACGGTGGCGTCTCGCATGGCGATACAGACCGCGCTTTCGTGGCTTGCGGAGAAGCAGCTTGAAGATGGTTCGTTCGGGAGTTTGTCGCACTATGGGCGTCATGTCGGGATCACGGGTCTTGTCGGACTTGCCTATTTGAGCAATGGCGACACGCCTGGTCGAGGCAGGTATGGGCGTGTTGTAGATGGTTGCCTTGAGTTCATCATCAATCATGGTTCTGAAAGTGGTCTGCTGGCGGCGGAGACGTCGCACGGACCCATGTATGGGCATGGTTTTGCGACGCTGTTTCTTGCGGAAGTTTATGGCATGTCGAACCGGAGCGATTTGCGCGAGACACTGCGTAAAGCGGTCCGGTTGATCGTCACGACACAAAATGAGGAGGGTGGCTGGCGGTATCAACCCGTGCGTGGTGATGCGGACATATCGGTGACGGTGTGTCAGATGATGGCGTTGCGCGCTGCGCGCAATGCGGGGATTTACGTTGAAAAATCGGTCATTGACGATGCAGTTGCCTATGTACGAAAGAGTCGAAATGCGGATGGTGGGTTTCGCTATATGCTCACCTCATCGACTTCTGCATTCGCACGGTCTGCTGCGGGGGTGGCTGCGCTGCAGTATGCCGGGATCTATCACGATGAATCCTTGAAATCGGGGCTGGACTATTGCATGAAGTTTCGTGCGCCAGATGATCAGAGTGTCGGGCATTATTTTTATGGTCACTACTACGCTGCCCAGGCGATGTTCCAGGCGGGGGATGTGTATTGGAATGTCTGGTGGCCTGCGATCCGGGATGAACTCGTCTCCAAGCAGGATGAGAAGGGTTATTGGCGTGGTCAGGCTGGCAGGGAGTATGGAACCGCGATGGCGTTGATCGTGTTGCAGATGCCGAATCGCATGCTGCCCATTTTTGAGAAGTGATGATCGATTCTCTCATGTCAGAAGAGATGTGCATCCGGTCTTCGACTGGGCCGCATTGTTTCATCCCCCCTCGACACCGCCGCCCAGTCAGGCGATGATGGCGCGCGCGAGTAAGCTATGATGACATTGACGACATTCATGTCCAGGATTTCGACTGAACTTCTTGTGTCGCTGGTCATGCTGGTGGCTGCCATGGTTGTATATGTGGCGGAAGCGATGGCGTATTACCGCTTGATGCGCTGGTATTATCGAGCTGGTCCCGCGATAGTCCACGAGCGATGGCAAACGTCTGCTGATATTGTGCAGGTGCGCGCGGCGATAAGGCCTCTGCTGGATACCAGTGATTTCGTCGGGCGCGAATCGTCGGAGGGATTTTGCTTCCGACAGCGCACAGCTTCGGTCAATGCCTGGACGCGTTTCATGTTGCGGATCGAGGAGACGGAGTGCGGCGTGGCATTGCATTACGAGATTCGCCCATTCTACAGTTTTATACTGCTGTTCATCCCGGTCCTTGGGCTGTCCGCCAGCAATTTCAAATTGGGGGGTCTGGCGGTATTTTCAGTGGCTGGTCCCACCGCCTTCGCAGTTGTATTCATGATCTACAAATGGATCATGCCATGGGATATATCGCGTATGGACCGTCTGCCGATTGTCCGCCGTGCATTGGCGCCCTACGGACTCCTGGTTTGCGAACGATGCGGGTATGACCTTTGCGGCCACACGGATGCCCGCCGCTGCCCTGAATGCGGAAGTGAGAATTCCGGGCAGTAGTGTTCAGAGCAGTAGTGTTCCGGGCTGTAGTGTTCCGGACTGTAGTGTACTGCCTCACATAAAGGACGTTTATCCAGGCCGCGACCGCGCGGGAGCGCACCCCGGAAAAACCGATCCATTCAGATCCCCCGCTTGGGTCGCCTTCCGGGTCACGGAGTCCGGAAACAAAACGTCATCCATTCCGTGGTAGGTCATCAGGTCGCACCGGCATGGACTGCGTTTCGATGATACTGCTTCTGTATCGTCTCAATCAGTAACTTTCTGTCGATGGGCTTGGTTGCATAATCATCGCACTCGGCGTCGAGGCATTTCTGTCGGTCGCCACCCATGGCGTGCGCTGTGAGTGCGATGATCGGATAGGAGTACCCCGCCTCGCGTAGTTGCTTTGTCGCGTTGTAACCATCCAGGACCGGCATTTGCATGTCCATCAGAATCGCATCAAACGGTTGTCCCTCGTCGCGCGCTGCCAAGGCTGCATCCATCGCGAGCTTACCATTCTCCACAATTGTGACCTCTGCTCCAGCCTTCCTCAAGACGAATGAGATCAGCCTCTGGTTGTCAAGTCCATCCTCAGCAAGAAGAATACGCAGATCCTGTATGTCTGGCAGAATGTGTTGCGCCATGCTGCCAGGGGTTTCAGCCACCACGGTTGCAGACAATGGGTCTTGCAGCATCTTCACGCCCTCGATACGCCCGGAAGATACCGTGACGCGGAAGATCGATCCTTTGCCTGGCTTGGACTCAGCCAATGTAAGCTCGCCGCCGAGGAGTTCTGCAAATCGCTTGCTGATGGTCAGGCCAAGACCCGTACCACCAAACTCTCTGGTTGTCGATGTGTCTGCCTGCGAGAAGGGTTGAAACAGCTTGCGTGCCTGTTCTTCGTTCATGCCAATCCCGGTGTCCACCACATCGAACTGCATGTAGGGTTCCCTGGAAACACCACCAATCTGGTCCGATTCATCGCACACATACGAGGTGACCAACCGTACCTCGCCCTTCTCTGTGAATTTGATGGCGTTGCCAATCAGGTTGATGAGTATCTGACGCAAGCGGGTCGGGTCGCCCAGAATGTTCTCCGGAATAGCACCGTTGTACTCGATGTTGAACGCCAGCTTCTTCTCGTCAGCACGGATGCGCACCAGAGACGCAACATCCGCAATGGTCTGGCAGGGGTTGAAGCGAATCTGTTCCACGGTCATCTTTCCGGCTTCGACCTTGGAAATGTCGAGGATGTCATTGATGATACCAAGCAGGTACTGTCCATTCCTCCTGATCGTGGCGATTGCTTCAATATTTTCCTTATCAGTGACATTCTCAGCGATGCTCTCAGAGAAGCCCAGAATGGCAGTCATGGGGGTCCGGATTTCGTGAGACATGTTGGCAAGGAATTCGCTTTTTGCCTTTGTCGCCAAGGTGGCTTGGATGCGCGATGCTTCCAGCTCCTTATTGACCTCGATCAGCTTTTCATTCATCGAAATGGCTTCTTCCTTCTGCCTTTCCAGTTCGATATTCATGATTTTAAGTTGCTGCGAAAACTTTGTGGCTTTTTCCTGCGTTTCCTTCGTATGCGTGATGTCAGTCCGTATCGCGACATATTTTTCAATGTCCCCGTCTGTGTTTTTGAACGGTACGATGGTTGCATCGACCCAGTAGTGCGACCCATCCTTGCGGCGATTTTTCACCTTACCATGCCACACTGCACCCTTCGAAATAGTCAACCACATTTCCCGAAAGAACTCAGGAGGATGTTCATCAGACTTGACCAGGCGATGGTTCTGACCGATCAGCTCGTCTCGCGAATAACCGCTGATGTCGCAAAACCTGTCATTGGCATAGGTGATGTTCCCACGCACATCGGTCATGCTGACAATGGCGTGCGCGTCCATGGCAGATTTCTGAGTATTCAGCAACAAATGGTTTGCGCTGATTTTTTGTCTCATAAGGTTGAACACATGCGTCAATTGACCTATTTCGTCGTTTGACTGGACAGGCAGGTCTGTCGACAGGTCTCCGTTCGAAAAACGCTCAGCCCCGGTCATGAGCGATCTCAAGGGAACCACGATGTGGCGCCCATGATAAACACCCCCAAGCACTGCCAACGCTGACGTGAGAAACACCAGAATGCTCAATATCCACAAGTCGGTGGTGACGGTCTCCCTGGTCCCGGTCTCATGGTTTTGCATATCTCGCGTGGCGCGACGGACCACCGTCTGGGCCGATGACACCAGTTTCTGTGCGATCAGTTTTGCCTGCGTCGTTAAAAGGTGGTGTGCGACATTGAACTCCTTGTTGCTCCGCGCCTCTGCTACCCTGGATTCCTGTGTCGTCAGGTAGGTGAGTTCCTGCACCAGATCGGTTCGCAACCCTTGCGTTTCCGGGTTTGCTGGTAGCTCCATCCCAGCCAATTCTATGGCGAGCGTTTTCAGAACATTGCGATGCTCATCAAAGGAAACCTTGTACCGTGTCGCCCCTGTCCGTACAAAGTGGTCGAGCATGACAGTCGATTGTGTTAAAGAAGAACGAATTTTGTAGAGAATGTAATCCGTCTGCGCGTTCGAGAACCTCAATTGCAGCAGGTTGACAAAAAGGTCATCAATCCTCGCGGTCGCGGTGGACAGGGACGGTTCGATCAGATCCTCATAGAGTACCCTGGAGGGATTGTTTCCGGGGGTTTGTGCGACATCGTGAATGTGCCATTGAAGCGTTTTCAACTCCAGCAGTTGAGACTCAATTTCCGGTAAATTGTTGACGGCAGGGTCAAACGCACGCAATTCAATGATGGCCGGTTCGATCAACTGTTTCCACGCGTCGTGATGGGCCAATTCGTAATCTGGATCCCCGACCGTGACCCAGCCAAGTGTGCTTCCAAGTGATTCATGGATGCCGTCAACCAGCTTCAGCGAGGACTGCACCATCGGTCCAAGCACAGATGCCTGCTCCTCAACACGATCCTGAATACTGAGAGTCACCGTGACGGACACGATACCGATCACGGCAGTCAGCGCAGCCCCGATCAGACTCGACCACAGCAAACGTCGCTGCAGCGATCCCATAGCCAACGGCTGGCGTTGTTTGGTTGTGTCATCCATGAGCATAGGGTCTACTTGATCGGATTGCGATTTGTCTGTTGTAACTGCTCAAGAGACAGCAGTTGTCGACGTAGCAGTTCTACACGCTGGAGCACATGCGAGGGAAATTTGATGCCCGGAAAATAGGCGCGTTCAGGCGGGTCCAGCCCGGGCAGTCTGGAGTGAAAATAAGCGAGTTCTGCGACAATCAATGACGCGGCAGCGTAGGCATCGCTTGGGATCACATCTCCAGTTTCTATATCAGGTTGCGTAAGCGTGAGCACTTTGACCCCTGCCTGGTGTCCCATCCGATGGATGATTTCAAAACAATCCTGCAATCGTGCATAAACATCAGCGGACGTCTTTGCAGGTTCAAATTCAGGTGTTGAGATCGTTGCGACTGACTGACCAAACGGCTCCTGAAGCCGGGAGGCATAATGGACGGCAACGGTAACCTGCTGAAAAACATTGGCGGAGGCGAGCTGCTCTTTCAGAAGTGAATTCAGCAACCTGTTGGTGTTCATGATGGATATAAAGACCTCTGATGGGGTCGTAGACTCCGGCATCTCCACCTCGACGAATCTCGCATCGATCCCGAAGCGATGCTTGACATCAAGAACTCGTCTGAGACTCGCATCAATAATCTTCCACACATGCAGGGGGCGTATATCAACCACCTCACTGCCAGGAAGTTCAAGACTTGCCCTGGTCTGTTCGATCGCGAACCGATTCGCATTGTGATAGAGTGTTCGGGCTTGATAGAGCACTTCACGCGGTTGAGCGCCCTCGATCGTGATCCTGTACGATTGAGTCTTGGGTTTACCCATCACGCGCCGGATTTCTTCAATCTCATCTGCAAGCAGGCGGACACGGGCCAGACAGTCCGCCGGCGTGATCTGATCAACAGATTCACGATCTCGTCCACTCACAGGATTGGGCGTGGCAGCAACGCCTTCCTGGAAAGGTGGCTCGGCGGATGCAGATGGTACTCCGAACGCTGTGACTAGAATAACCATGACGAAAACAGATCGGCATTTCACCACACAGAGCAGTGCCCTACGCGGTGGTAAGAGAGCGCCGTTATATCCGGAAACTGCAGATTTCATGGTGGTTTTCTCGTCTTTTCAGTTCGTTGACATCGCCCGTGATGCACTCGCCCATATATCCATGGTTGAGTTCGGCCAATAGTCTCATCGGCTTCATCGGTTGGTAGGCTATGCGTCTGAATCCAGCAGATGCAAATAGGGATAAGGATCATGCTGGAGTCCGGTAATGACCGCAGCGGTGAATTCAGAAACTCAATCCGTGGACCAGCGTCCGATTGCGTACTCCGATGAACATGGCGCAGGGGGAAGGCTGCAAGTGCGATAATCACACGCGTTTGCAAACAATACGCCTCCACGGATCGAGTCTGTTCTGAAACGTGGAAATATGGGACGCTGTCGATCAGTCGAAAAAAGACATGACGCGCTCAACTTCTTCGGTACTGCCAATAAGCAGCGGGGTACGTTCGTGGAGCGATGTAGGCGTCTTATCCATCAGACGTCCGGTAAAATCGGTCGCAACGCCACCTGCCTGCTCAGCCATAAACGCCAGAGGATTCGCCTCATACAACAGTCGAAGCTTGCCCTGAGGGTTCTTGCTGGTCGGAGGATACAGGAAGACGCCGCCTTTCAGCATGGTCCGGTGGAAGTCAGCCACAAGCGATCCGATATACCGCAAACCGTATCCGCCGGCTTCCTCGCTCTTCGCCCATCGCAGATACTTCTGAACGCCTTCAGGGAACGTGTCACAGTAGGCTTCGTTGCAACTGTAGGTCTTGCCACGAGCGGGCATTTTCAGGTTTTCAGCATGTAACACATAAGTGCCCACAGACGGATCGAGCGTGGCCATATGCACGCCCTGCCCCGTGGTATACGCCATGACCGTGCTGCTGCCATAGACGACATACCCGGCTGCAACCTGCTCAGCCCCGCGTTGAAGACAGTGCGCCAAACCAGTCTTCTCATCGGGCAGATCAGGCCGACATCGAAGGACCGAAAATATCGTACCAATCGAAACGTTCACGTCGATATTGCTCGACCCGTCCAATGGATCGAACAGGACAATATACTTACCACCAGAACCCGGTGATTTCACGATCGTCGGCTCGTCGTCTTCTTCGGACACCATAATGCCGACAATATCGCGGTAACCGAGGCAGCGAAGAATGGTTTCGTTGGCAATAATGTCCAGCTTCTGAACGATCTCACCCTGAACATTCGTCGTCCCCTGAGACCCGATAACATCCAGAATCCCCGCTCGACGCACATAGGACTGGATAATTTTCGTAGCAGTCAGAATACCGTCCAGAAGCCAGCTAAGGTCGCCCATCGCATCGGGATGACTGCGTTGTTGCTCATGAATGTGCTGGATGGCTGTCACGATCGGTTCAGTCAGGCTGTTTTTCATGGGGATTTGCTCGCTCTTCAGTCACCCGTTTCACTCATCGGTACACCCATCCCATCGGAGCAGGTCCACCACGCCAGTACGCTACACTAGCCGCTGTACGCCTCCGATTCAAGATTCCGGAGTTATTCACGCCCCTGAAATGAAGCACGCATCGCCCGGAGCAGCATTCTCGGCTCCTCATTCGTCGGGTCTAAACGGATCGCTGCCTGCAAGGCTGAAACTGCCTCAGAGACCCTCCCTGCACCGTTCAGTGCGAGCGCAAGCTCAACTTTGGTATCCACATCATCGGGCTGAAGCAGCTCAGCAGCCTGCAAATGTCGGATCGCTTCTTCGAATTGACCGCTGCGGCCAAGAAGCCCACCGAGATTAAACAAGGCTTCCTGGGCATCAGGCCGAAGGGCGATGCACGCCCTGTATTGCTCAACAGCCTCCTCAATACGCCCGAGACTTGTCAGGGTTCCTGCAAATACGAAATGATCCCTCGCGGCGTGTTCGACATCTTCCGTTTTCGTCTTGTTCCGGTAGACATTCTCGAGCATGTTCCGGTAGCACTCAAGCCATTCCTCGCCTTTACCGCGATACTGCAGGACATTCATCAGGTCCACATACAGCTCCCGAAGGTCTGGTTGTAGTGCAATCGCCTCTCTGCACAGTTCCTCCGTTCGCTCAGCGTCCCCCTTCAGAAGGTAGACCCACGCAAGACCCCGCTTGAGTTCGAGCGTCTCGAACAAACTCCACTGATTGGCCGTCTCAAAATGCTGCATCATGGAGCTGGCAGCCTCGCCCATGTTCTCAAGGCCAGGCTGAAATTGCCCCGCAAACACCATCTCCGGCGGCGTCTGGATCTGTCGCATGTGGAGGCGTCCGACGATGAGATTCCACTGCACAATCCCGCTATGGGCAGTAAACACAAACCACCCGATGGTGCAGGCAGCGAAGATGAGACCGCTCCGCTTGAGACTGCCACCAACCTTGAGCTTCAGGTTCTGAAGCCTGACGGTCGGATCTCGCCACATCCGCCACAGCTTCATGGCACAAAAAGCAGTGATCGCACCCATAGGAAGCGCCATCAACAAAGGCGGACCGTTGTACAACCCACGATAAGCAGGTGTCGCAACCAGAAACACCAGCAGGAGGATCAATTCTTCGCCAAGCGTGAAATCATAACGCCTCGGGGTCGGTGTTTCTTTCGGGCGACCTTTGGCGATGGCGGGAGGTCCGACACCGAGATACAACGCGTCGTTCGGGCAGACACTCACACAGTCCATGCACTTCATGCAACCTGGGTCCACCACCATCCCATACAGCTTGACCTCCTGATGAATGAGCACATTGGAGGTGCAACTGGCAGTACAATGAGCACAATGCCGGCACGCATCGGTCACCCGGATCCGCAAGGGGGACAATTTTTCAGCAACCCCGAAGAATCCACCGTAAGGACAGGCGTATGTGCAGAATCCCTTCGCGCCAAGAAAATAGATCACAGCGAATCCGCAGACAAACACTGTCAGGACAGCAAAGACAGGTCCGGGGAACGTCTTCCAGTACGCGTCTGTCACGATGTGATCAGACCAGCCGGGAAACTTCACCGGAGGTCCGCCCGTGATGAGTCCCAGGAATTCAGGGGACGCCGCCACCGCTTCCGCGAATCGATCCCACTTGAAGAGCAGCCGCTTGACGTTAGGCCAGACAAACATATAGAGAGCGACACCCAGCGGGATGAAGACCAGCAGTCGAGATCGAAATGCCTTGGGGCGGATCCCGATTTTTTTCATCAGCCAGCCACATAAATCCTGATAGGCGATGAGGTGGCAGGCCCAGCCGCACGCGGAGCGTCCAAAAATGAGAGTGAGCAGGATCGCAATGGCGAAGAAGATGAACCCGGCGTTGACCTGACCGAGTTCCAGCGTATACATCGACTCGGAAGGTTCGATAGGGGAGAGGGTTTCCCCTTTGGCCAGATAGTGGATCGCGTGGGCAAGCATAGCGATATGGACTGCCACCAGCGACATCGCCCGCCAGCGACCCATCGTTGATGGCTTCCTCCTCGCACCACCGCCCCCCGAGGCTGACGCGCCACCGCCCCCCATAACGGGCAGGGAGACGTCCATACCCGATTGGGACGACCCTGATTGGGACGAGCCAGACTGAGACGAGCCAGGCTGAGACGGGCCAGACTGAGACGGGCCAGACTGAGACGGGCAGGGATCCACCATGTCGGTCGCCTCAGCAGGGGTATCCACCGTAGGATTATCATTCTTTTCTGTCATCATGGGTAGCTACATGATACTCCTGTACTCGATCTTTGCCGCATTTGGATCCGGCGGATACAATATGGGTAGGTAGCAGCGTCCAGAACATGTTGGCAGGACGCTGCGACCAAAGCAAGGGACAGCGATCGCAAATCATGAACGAACACGCAGATTCTACACCCGTTGCCCAGACCTTTGAAGCCGTGGCAGAGCACCTCGACCGCGTCATCGGGTTCCAGACCCAGCATGTCGATCGAATCTATCGACAGCTTCTTATCACCCTGCACACCCGCGATATCGTCACGATCGAACGGATATCTGAGGAAGCGCGGGAATTGGCCGGTCGATCGCCATCGCGGTTGACCAGCAATCCCAACGAGCAGGAAGAGCAGCGGTTCGACGAAGAGGAACACAAGGTTTTACATCGTCTGATCCGCGCGTACGCCTGCAAACACCTTGTTTGCGAGGATATTGACGATCAGATCAATGTGGTCCTCAAACGCGAGGAAGCGCGAAGTCTGGCCGACGTGGCGAACCTGCCAGCCGTGTCTTATCGGATCCTGGCGGACCCCATCAAGCGTTTTTCCGCCCTCCCCCTGGGAGATACCCTGCTGGATCCATCGGAGATGCACGGTATCCGCGTCGCTTTGACCCGCCATTTCGTCACGGACGACCTCACCTTCATCGGCGTGGCCAAGAATTTTCTCCGCGTCCGCGATTACAACGACATCGTCGAGCATATTATCGGCGACGACTCCCGGATGGGCAAAATCGGCGGCAAGGCAGGGGGGATGCTTCTCGCCCACCGCATCCTCGAAGATGCAGGGGTGGACGCCGGACCCGACATGCCGGTCACGATTCCCGACTCCTACTTCCTGCGCAGCGACGTGATCGAGCAATTTCTCGATATCAACGGACTCACGCAGTATCGCTCGCAGAAGTACAAGAACATCGACGACATCAAAAACGAATATCCGCTCATCAAGGGGGTGTTTCGGAATTCCACCTTTCCCGTCGAAATCGTGCATCAATTGCGCGATTTTCTCGAGAAAATGCAGCATGCTCCGCTGATAGTGCGGTCGAGCAGTTTGCTGGAGGATCGCTTCAATTCTGCGTTCAGCGGGAAATACGCGAGTATTTTCGTCCCGAATCAGGGGCCGCTGGAGGTGCGACTTCGGGCGCTGCTTGGTGCGATCGGGGAGGTTTACGCGAGCACGCTTGCGCCGGACCCGATTCTCTATCGCCAGAAGCACAACCTGATCGACTATGTCGAGGAGATGGCTACGCTGATTCAGCCTGTGATCGGGCGTCAGTTTGGACCGTATTTTGTTCCGGCGTTTGCGGGGGTGGCGTTTTCACGAAATGAGTACCGTTGGTCGCCTCGGATCAAGCGGGAGGATGGGTTTTTGCGTCTTGTGATGGGGCTTGGGACGCGGGCGGTGGATCGGGTGGGGGGTGATTACCCCAGGATGGTTGCGCTGGGGGCGCCGACGGTGCGACCTGAATCCGGACCGATTGAGATCATCCGCAACGCTCAGCGGCGTATCGATGTGATCAATCTGGAGCGAAATCGGTTCGATTCCATCACGTTGCCCGAGCTGCTCAAGCATGTGAAAGACGATTTTCCGATGCTGGATTCGATCGTCTCGACGCGGCGGGAGAATGAGCTGTATACGCCGCCGGGGACCATCGTCGATGCTGAACCGGAAGACCTCGTTATCACTTTCGACAAGCTGCTGAAATCCACACCGTTCGCAGCCAGGGTCCAGCAAATGCTCCAGAAGCTGGAGGAGGCATTCGGGTTTCCTGTTGATATCGAATTCGCCTGCGATGGTGAGAAGTTTTATGTGCTTCAGTGTCGCGCTCAGCATCAGGCTGCTGGTCCGACGAAAATCGAATGGCCGGCTGAGACACCGAAGGATAAGGTTGTTTTTTCCGCGAGCCGATTCGTGCGTACTGCGCTGGTAGCCGACATCGAATATGTCGTGTACGTCAATTCTGCGACTTACCATCAGGTGGCGACGAATCAGCGGCGGTTGGCGATCGCCCGTGCGATTGGCAAGATCAACGACGCACTCAAGGGGAATCGATTCATTCTCGTTGGCCCGGGTCGGTGGGGGAGCAATGATATTCGTCTGGGGATTCGTGCGACCTATTCCGACATCAACAATGCCAGGATGCTGATCGAGGTCGCACGCGAACGGGCTGGGTATGTCCCGGAACTGTCCTTCGGGACGCACTTTTTCCAGGATCTGGTGGAGGACGACATCGCTTATCTGCCGCTGTATCCGGACGAACCCGGGAACCTGTTTGACGATTCCTTCTTCACTCAGAGCGAGAACCACCTTTCCGAATTGCTGCCGAAATTGTCCGATTTCAGCGACGAAGTCCGCGTTATTCACGTTCCCAGTGCCCGTCAGGGTGCCAAGCTGCAGATCGTCATGGACGGCGAACGTGACGAAGCCATCGCGTATTTGAAGTGATGGGGGTATCTGAAGTGGTTCGCGTATCTGTAGTGGTTCAGGGATGTGAAGCATCTCGCAGAGCAGGCATACGCCGGTGATAGTGATAAGTGAGGGTAAATGACGAACCATTTGTATCTCTCCTGTAAGATCGTGCATCGCCATCCCCCCAACATGTCGGAATGACAGAAGCCGTGACCGCCGATTGCTCACCATTTTGTTGGTGTGCGATCGACCTCCACTATCAAGAGAACGGTATTGGTCGAAATCTTACAGAAAAAATCGGATTTATTTGAAAATGGTTGATTTTGGATCAAAAAACGCGATTTTTGGGTGAAATTTGGGTGGGGAATTCGGGCTGGGTATCCTGCCACGGGATTGCTACAATGATATGCCTCCCTTGGGAGAGGAGAGAGATTCTATGAATATGGCAAGCAGGAAGAGAACAAGCAGATTGTGCATCTGTGCGGTGACGGCGTGGGCTTTCGGTGTTCCAGCGTCGGCGCAAGAATTTGAGCTGATCTACCACGAAGCTTCCGGCAGCGCTGCTGTTGCGTCGCCGAGCGCGGAGGCTGGCAGCGGCTGGGAGATGTGGGGCGTTTGTCGTCGGGTTCCCCACCTTTGAAAAGGTGGGCCACCAGTCAGGGGAGGTGGGGTATCTGTCGGGGGAGGTGTGGCATCTGTCCCTTTGAAAAGGTGGGACACCTGCAAAAATCGCTATTTTGGGGTAAAATTTTGGAGATTTCCGCCTCTTTGGTTATGGACATTCGAAGCGGGTGTAGATGGTGTCGTCGCCGGGGTCCTGGATCGTCCGGTCCGTATCGATGCGGAG
>JAJRYY010000195.1 GCA_024275565.1 Planctomycetota bacterium | reverse complement strand
TCCTGCAGAACGGTTTTCCAGCGACGGTGCAGAAGCTGGTAGTAGAGTCCGAAATTGACACCGGCTGCGACCATGAACACGGTGATGATGATGTCAACCGAGACAGATCGGTAGCCCCCAGCGCTGGCATTCATGGTGCTGAACCCGCCGGTCGCGAGTGTGGCGAAGGCATGATTGATCGCCTCAAACCAGGTCATCCCGGCGATACGCAGCGCAACCGTCTCCAGCAGGGTAAGCCCAAGATAAACGTACCACAGCGCACGCGCGGCCTCCTGGATTCTGGGCGTGACGCCTTCCGGTTTCGGACCAGCAGATTCAACGCGGAACAGTCGCTTACCACCGACACCAAGCATGGGGAGGACTGCCACGAACAACACGACAATACCAAGTCCGCCAAACCAGTGTGTAAGCGATCTCCACAGCAACAGGCTTCCGGGGATGGATTCAATATCTGTCAGCACGGTGGCGCCTGTCGTCGTCAACCCGCTCATGGCCTCAAAGTAGCATCCCGCGAAGGATGAGAATTGATGGTCCGCATTATCTGTTCCCGCGAACGTCGCCCAGAAGCGGAAGGGGAGGGCAGCCAATGCTGCTCCAACGAACCAGCTCAGCGCGACAAGAAGGATGGCTTCACGTCGACCGACGGTTTTCTTCATATGCCTGCTCGCCATCCACATCGAACCCCCCGTCAACCCCCCGATCAGGACGGTCAGAGATAGCGACTGGAAAGCGGCAAATTCTGCTTCACGACCCAGAAAAATCTGGATGCACGACCAGATCGCAATCAGCAGAATCGATCCACTCAGAACCAGCAGCAGCTTGCCAAGTTGACGTGTGATGATCAGTGGATTCACAATGGGGTTCCGTCAGCCGGCAAAGAGCTTCTTGAGAGGTTTTTCCATATCACGCCGCCCGATGGCGAGGATAATGTCGTCCGGTTCGGTGGTGTCTTGTGCTCCAGGGACGTGGACCTCTTCACCACGCTGGATCGCGGCAATGACGATCGGGCCAGGAAACTTGATGTCTTTCAGCGGGGAACCGGTCGCGGGCGCACCCTTGCCAACAGTAATCTCATACACGTCGGCCTCCGCCCGGGCGAGTGAAGCAAGCACACGGACAGGACCGGGTTTGAGCAGGAGTTGAATTTCGCGGGCAGCCACAATGCGGGGGCTGAACGCCCGGTCGATCCCGACGTGCTTGAGCAGACGCATATATGTGGAACGCTCGGTGACCGCGATCGCAAACTTCGCTCCCCAGCTTTTCGCCTGTGCAGCAGCAAGAATGTTGTGCTCATCATCATTCGTCAGAGCGATGAAGGCATCCGCATCTTCGATGTGCTCCTCCGTGAAAATGGTCGGATCTGTCGGGTCCGCATCAAGAACCGTGACTTTAGGAAGCTTTTCAGCAAGCTCTTCGGCACGCTGACGGTTGGAAACATAAAGGTGCACCGCAAAGTGACGATGGCGGAGCGCTCGACACACCCAGACCCCCATGGCCGTCCCACCCATGACGACAACACGCTTACGCTTGACTTTCTCAGTCTGAAGCATCTTCCGCGCAGCGTCGAAATCCTCTTTGTCGCCGACAAGTGTGACAATATCGTTCGGAGCAATAGCGGTTTCTGCATTCGGGATAAAAGAGCGATCGTCGCGCGTAATCGTCGCGATGCGCACCCGCTTGGGAAGTTGCAGCGCACTCAGCGGAATCCCGAGGGCGGGCGCGTTCTCGCTCACCCGAAGTTCCTGCATCTCGATCTTACCGCGAGCAAATTTTTCAACTGCAAGGCTGCCAGGGTTTCTAAGGGAGCGGGCGATGGCGGTCGCTGTCACATACTCAGGACAGATCAGGTGGTCTATCCCAAAATGCTGAGGGTAGTCCATCCCAACGCTGTCAAAATAAGCCTGGTGGTGGATCCGGGCGACACACCGACCAGCACCGATCCCCGATGCGACAGAGGCGGAAAGAAGGTTGATCTCATCGTTGTTGGTAGCAGCCACAAAAACATCGCAGTGGTCCACCCCAGCCTCACGCAAAGCGTCAGCATGGGCACAATTGGCTCGGAGTGTCCGGACGTCGAGTTCGTTTTCCAGGGACTCCAGCTTGGCAGGGTCCAGCTCGACGACCGTGACACTTGCACCATCGATCGAGAAAACCTCAGCAAGGTGTTTGCCAACCGCGCCCGCACCACCGATAACTATATCCATAAAAGGGAATCCATTTGTCCAGGACCGTACCGCGCCAGTGGTGATCCATCATTTCGCAACCGACACATCATAATCCTGCGGGTTGTCACCGCAAGCATCATACCAAAACGGATGATTCCTGACGGTGGCGAGTCCGCGACAGTTTTTTGGGAACCGCGACAGTTTAGGCGGAGACGTGAACCTGAAGGCACATGTAGCACAGCCGCCCCCGGCTGTGGCAGTTCCAGACCGTGACCGTCCCACGTAGCACAACCGCCCTCGGCTGTGGCCGTTCCAGGCCGTGACCGTCCCATGTAGCACAACCCCCGGCCGTGGCCGTCCCTGGGGTATTTCCGGGGCAGGATCCGCAAACACGACCAGGGAGAGGGCGAAAACTGTCACCTGGTGCGATTTCCCGACGCTCGAATACAAGAATTTTCGCCAAGTCGATGATGCACGACGCCGATCTCTAACGGAACTCGGAGGAATCGTACGCGCGTTTGCGCACAGCAGCGTCTCTTGGAGGTTCAATGCGGATGGCGTCCTACGACCAACACCGGCGACTCGTTCGGGAGCTTTGTGCGTTTGCGGACGCGCTCGCGACAGAGTCGCAGCAATTCCACCATCTCGCCAGCCTGAAGGCGAAACCTCGTCGCCTGGCCGATTACCGGGATCAATCCTTTGAATGGATCCAGCACGCGACGCGGTCGATCATCATGGCCACCATCGCAATGCGCAACGCCAACGACAAGCGCAACACCAGCGATCCGCACGATACCCCCGGAACCTGAGTAACCAGCCCACCCGCAACCACAGGATTTCTCCAGATCGATCACGGGTCCGTGACAGTTTGGGCGGAGATGTGATCGTAAGGGCGTATGTAGCACAGCCGCCCCCGGCTGTGGTCGTTCCCGCACTACACAACCGCAATGCGGTCGACCAGCTCCCGGGGCACGCCAATATCCACAACATGGCATCGACCCACATAATCGGACGCAGTCCCACGCTCAAAACCGGCTTTAGAAGCAACAAACGTAACCGTGACATCAGCACGGACGCAGGCATCAGCAGGGACACCCGTATCGCAGTCCAGTCCCGATGGAACGTCGATGGCAACCACACCACCATGCCGGGTAGCGTTGATCCGGTGGATCAGCGACGCGAGTGGTTCGCGGACCGCACCACGAAAACCGGTCCCGAGCAGCGCATCGACAAGGAGGTCGTCTGGCTGAATATCGATTGCACGGATGCCCTCCACACTCTCCGCGCGAAGCATGCAGATCTTCATCGCAGTGCAGATACCGTAATTGGCTTTCGCGTCCGGGCTGAGGCGGTCGGGGTCAGCCACAAGGACGACGCGAACGGTGCGTCCGCGGTTGCTCAGGTGTCGGGCGATGACGAATCCATCACCACCATTGTTCCCGCGCCCGCAGAAAATCAGTACCCGTGAAATCATCCGGTCGGACTCCGCAAGGTGCGCATCAACGATGTCGGCGGCGTTTCGTCCGGCATTTTCCATCAACACCAGCCCGTGCATGCCGAATTCTGCAACAGCAGCTCGATCCACCTCCCGAACCTGATCGCGTGTCAATGTCCGTGTCATATCCCTGTCCGTGTCATGCAAATGTCCGTGTCACCCCCGGATGTAGGGTCCGCTGTGCGGACCATTTCTCAACGGAATCACAGGGCACTCAGCGAGACCAACCAAATCCTCACGACAGCATTCTCAACCCTCAAGACAGCATCCTCAAGGGTAAAACAGTTCCAGTATAGCTGCATACCACCCACCGCCTCGGCGGACCCGAACTTTTTTCAAAAAAATCCGATTTTTTCTGTAAGATTTCGACAGAAACCGTTCTCTTGAGTATGGAGACCGACCGCGAACCAACAGAATGGTGAGCAATCGGCTGACAACGGGGCGGTGCGTACCAGCCCCATAGTGTAGTGCCTCACTCAGATGGACGTTTATCCGAGCCGTGACCGTAAGGGAGCGGACACCAGAGTAACCGCTCCCTTACGGTCACGGCTCGGAATCAAAAACGTCAGCAATTCCAAGGCACTACAATAGAAGGGTCACCCCTTGGCGGAACCTTGGTGGATGCGTATAAACGGGGGCTGACCCGTGGGTGAAACTGTGAGGTGTCGCGGAGGCCATGATTGTGTTGAAACGCTTTGGAGGCGGTTTTATGCGTAAATTTCGCGGATTCAGGATGCTGACTGTCATGTTGGCGGTCGGAGGTTGGATGCTGGTGGGATGCGGCGGTATCTCGAATCTCACCGGGCCGATCGATGGCGACAAAGCCCTGGCAGGTTTCTCAACCTCCAGCAGCAGTGAGGGCGTGACCTCGCTGGAGATTCAGTGGCGAAATGGGACGGTCAGTGTCGTGGTCGATACAGATGCCACCGAAATACTGGCCACGGGTACGAAATCCGTGATTGCACCCGACAATACCACGGCTGAAGCACAACTGGAAGAATTGGATATACGCTTTAATGTGACCGATTCTGCAGGACGCTTGGTTCTGATACTCGACGCACCCGCCGAGGGTATAGCGTCATACTCAGCAGACGTGTTCGTACGCCTTCCGGTGGGTGTCGCGCTCACCGTCGAAAGCACCTCCGGCAACGTGCAGGTGGTGAGCAACACGGGGGCAACCACCATCGACGTGCTGATCGGCGACATCAGCGTGTTCAATCAGGATGGTGACGTTGTCGCAACGACCACCACGGGCAACATCGAGGTGAACGGTGCAGATGGCGGTGTCCGCGCGACGACCGAGCAGGGCAATATCGTGATCAACACCGACCCCGGCGACAACGGTTTGATCGTCGCAAATACGCTTAGCGGGGTGGTGACCATCGTCGTTCCGGGCAGTACCTCGGCCGAGTTACGACTGGAAGCAACCACTGGAACTGTGATAGCGAATCTGGATGCGTTTTTATCGCTCAATCCAACCTTCAACCCGACGCTCGTGACAGCCACGTTGAATGGTGGCGGTGGTCAGATCGTTGGCACGACTGGCAACGGATTTGTCACATTTTCAGGGATCGGCAATTAATCAACGTGCATATTCTACTCAGCAACGACGACGGCATTCTCGCACCCGGACTGGCAGCCATGCACGATGCGCTGGTTGATCTTGGGACCGTGACGGTGGCTGCCCCCGATTCCGTACAGTCCGCGACTGCCCATGGCATTACCGTTCTGGAAGCGGTCAACGTCCGCCGCATCCACGCCCACAACCGTTTCCACGGATACGCCATCGGCGGGCGACCAGCAGACTGCGTCAAGCTTGCAGTCCACGAACTGATGGACCAGAAACCGGACCTCGTCGTCTCGGGCATCAACGATGGCGCGAATGTCAGCATCAATGTCCTCTATTCCGGAACCGTCGCAGCCGCTGCTGAGGCTGCTATTTTGGGCTATCCGGGCATTGCAGTCTCGCTGGAACGCGGCAGCGAACCGAATTTCGAGCGAGCAGCCAGCATCGCACGGATCGTGATCGACCAGTTGCTGGCGATCGGTCTTCCGCCCGGCCAACTGACGAACATCAACATCCCGGATTTAACACCCGGTCGCCCGAAGGGGATACGCGTCGCGGAGCAGGCGCTTCAGCCCATGGCAGACCTTTACCACAAGCGATCCGTGGGGGATGGTGTCTTTCAGTACATCCTTGACGGCGGATTTTCCAGGATTGAAGCAGGCCACGAAACCGATCTCCACGCCTTGAAGGATGGGTACGTCGTGGTGACCCCGCTGCATGTGGACATGACAGATCGAACACGCCTCACCCATCTCGAAGCAGCCGATTGGCCAACGCTTCCGACCCCTTAGCGTCCATCCACTCCGCACAATCGGAACATAACCAATAATCACCACCCATATCAGTGTCATGCAGCATCAATTGATCCCCGCACTCGCCCCAAACTGGGATTCCACCATCGAAGTTGCTACAATCACAAGTCTCCACTTGGGAGAGGAGAGACTCTATGACTATGGCAAGCAGGAAGAGAACAAGCAGATTGTGCATCTGTGCGGTGACGGCGTGGGCCTTTGGTGTTTCAGCGTCAGCGCAAGAATTTGAGCTGATTCACCATTCCGGGAGCGGTGGCGGTTCGGCTCAATTGTTCGACGGTGGTGATGCAGTCTCAGGGTCGTTCTCGAACCCTGGGACCGATATGACCCTGTTGGGCTACACCGCCGTAGACGTCAGCACCCAGCCAGGCGTGCTTGCGGCGCAATCTCGTTCTGTCGGATTCTCCGAGATCACGCTTGTTGAGGACGAGATATTTATCAGGGTGGAGTTGGATGTGCGATATCGTCCCTCGATCATTACCGGTGGCGACAACCCCGGTGGGATGGCCGATGGCCAGCTTTCGTCCATTATCGAGTTCATGATGCCCGTCGATGAGGCGGATTGGGTCTACTCCCTGCGCATCCAGGACACTGTCAGTTTCGAGGGCTCGACAAGCGTGATTATGGAGAACGTAACACAGAATCAGACGCTACTATCCCTTACAGAGGTAGTGTTTCCTCCAGTCTTCACAACACTGTCGGCCAATGCCGGAGATATCATCCGCATCACCTCCGAAATGGAGGGATTCGGCTCTACCGGACCGGCGGGATCGCGCAGATACTCGCCTATATTTCAAACGTCTCTGTTGATCCCGGAACCGTCCACGCTTCTGCTCTTCGCCCCCGCAGCGCTGCTCATGCGCCGCCGAACGCGAAGGCTGGCAGCGGCTGGGAGGTGTGGGGCGTTTTATCGTCGGCTTCCCCACCTTTGAAAAGGTGGGCCACCTGTCTGAGGAGGTGGGCCACCAGTCAGGGGAGGTGGGCCACCGGTCTTTCGGGATGGTTTTGTTGATCCCAGAACCGATAGGCTCGTCAGGAGCTGGCGGGTTGTGTATAATCTCGCCGGTATGGCGATAACGGTGTCCCCTGTGAAACAACGGAGCAGCCATGGAAGTGCGACTTGCCACAACGCGTGGATTTTGTTTTGGCGTCGAGGACGCGATCGAACTTGCTGAGAATGCGCTGGAAAATGACAATGCCAACGGTCGGCTTGTCGCTCTGGGGCCGGTGATCCACAACAAGACGGTGGTTCAGCAGCTTGAGGAAAAGGGTCTGAATCAATCGGGCGATATCGAGAAGCTGGAAGAGGGTACGACGGTACTCATCCGCTCGCATGGTGCTCCTCCGGAGACGTTCAAACGTGCGGCTGAGCGAAAGCTGAACATCGTCGATGCGACGTGTATACTGGTGAAGCGTGCTCAGGATGTGGTGAAGCAGCTTCACGAGGAGGGTTACAAGGTTGTCATGATCGGGGATCCGAACCATCCTGAGGTTAAGGGCGTGATCGCGTACGCTCCGGATGTTGTGGTGTTCGACAAGGGTGACGATCTGGAAGCTGTTATTCCCTATCGTGAGCGGTTGGGCATTGTCGCCCAGACGACCCATGCACCAGACCATGTGGCAGAGATGATCGCCGAGATCGCCAAGCGTCCGTTTCGTGAGATGAAGATCGTCAACACGTTATGCCTCGAGGTGCTGCGTCGTCAGGAGGCGGCTGTCGCTCTTTGCGAGGAGGTTGACGTCATGTTCGTGCTTGGCGGGTTGCATTCTGCCAATACGCGTGAACTTGCACGCCTCTGCAAGCAGGAGGGGATGGATACCTACCACCTTGAGGGGTGGGATGGTTTTGAGACCAGTATGGCAGCCGGAAAGCGGATCGCGGGCGTGACGGCAGGTGCGTCGACGCCGGAATCGGTGATTTCGGGATTCGTCAAAGAGCTGCGGACGTATGATCCGTCAGCGTAGCTTGGTTCTGTGAGCTGTGTGGTTCTTTGAAGCAGTGTGGTTTTGTGATTCAGCTTGTGTTTGGAGCTGTTGACTTTCGATTTGAAACGGAAAGGGTACGGAAAGGGTGATGAACAATGGGTGAACCGAAGCATGTGAACGCACCGATCGTATTGGATGAGACGGCTGGTAAGAAGGCCTATTGCATGTGTGGTCTTTCAGAGAAGCTGCCCTATTGCGATGGTGCCCATTCGCGCGAAGGCGTCGATATCGCCCCGTTCGTGATCGAATTGTCTGAGGATGGCAAGAAGGTAGTCTGCCAATGCCATCGAAGTGCCAATCTGCCCTGGTGCGACGGATCGCACAGCAAGTAGCGTAATATCGTGTGGATTCAGTGATTATCGCCCCCCTGCCTGTGTCAGATGGGATGGGCATTTGAGGATGCAACGCCATTGCTGCCGCTTGTTGTCATGATCTGGTGGCTGCTTTTCTTCTCAGCCGTGGGGTTGTGCATTGGCAGTTTTCTCAATGTGGTGATCCACCGCCTGCCCCTCGGTCTCTCGATCCGAACCCCGACATGGTCCTTCTGCCCACACTGTAAAAACCGAATTCTCTGGTACGACAATCTCCCCGTCGTCGGATACCTCCGCCTTGGCGGGCGATGTCGCTTCTGCTGGAATTCGATCGCCATGCGCTACCCTGTCGTCGAATTGATGATGGGCACCCTCACGATCCTCCTTTTCGACGCATTCTTCATCGAACAGGTCCGCGAAGGACTCGTGCAGACCTTCGATCTCAACGCACGGGTCGCCGAAGACTGGCCTATATTCCTCGCACACATCATCCTCTTCGCAAGCCTGCTCGCCATGTCAGCCACAGACATGGAATGCTACTGGATCGACATCCGGTACACCTATTTCGCCGCCGCAGCAGGAGTCATACTCCACGCCATCTGGACCCCCATCCACAGCGATGCGTGGCTACGACCAGCCGAGACCACTGCGGCTATCTGTTGCGTCGCTTTCGGAGTCTTCGCGGTTACCTGGGTGGCGATGTTCTTCCTGTGGCGTCCACCCGACGAGGCGTCGTTCGAGGAGGGTAAATACCCGACGGACAACAACACCGATGCCGATCCTGTGCAGGCTGAGGCGGAGCATCCTGATTCAGGGCAGGCCGAGGCGGAGCAGAACGAATCAGGGCGAACCGAATCAGGTCAGATCGAAACAGGGCAGACTGAAACAGGGCAGACTGAGTCAGAACCCGTCGTGTCCGATGCTCCCAGATCATCGTGTGGTGGGTTGCTGCTTCCGATCGGTGTTTTTGCGGTGCTTCTGATCGGTTCGACGATGGCCGAAATCGGTGCATTGGACGGGCGAACCTACTGGATTCGGGCTGGGCTTCCGCTGGCGCTCTTCCTCGGAATCCTCCTTCGTGAAGCATCTCAGTCGCGTGAATCGGACACCGAGGTCATGGACGCCATTGAGGCAGAAGCACCCGGCGTCCGCCGCTACACGCTGATCGAGCTTGGCATGTTGCTCCCCGCCATCATCGCGGGCGTTGCAACCCTTTGGTACTGCATGACTTACGAAAATTCGAACTCCGAAATTGGATCCCTCCTCCAATGGACGCCTCGTGCGGGAACGTGGCGACCCATGCTCGGCGTCGCGACGGCCATCACCGGGTACACCATCGCAGCCGCAATCGGATGGTTCGTCCGCATCCTCGCCAACCTCGTCTTCGGTCGAGAGGCCTTCGCAACGGGCGACATCCACATGATGGCAGCCGCGGGGGCAGTCCTGGGCTGGGAGGTCGTACTCCTCGGATTCGTCGTGACATGCTTCCTCGCGATGTTCGGTTGGCTTCTGCTGCTTCCGTTCAAGCGATCGCGGGCGATCCCGCTGGGTCCGTGGCTAACCCTCGGACTCCTTACAACCGTCATATTTTATCAACCCATCGTCCACTCCGAGACGGTGAAAAACGTCGCTGCCATGGTGAACTTTCTGGAACATCAGTGGCGATCGGGTACACTCGGATAGTACTATGCGACTTGTCATGAAGCGTTTCGGCGTCTATGCTAGACTCACCGCCATCATTGCCCTGGCGATGGTCATTGGCTTGGTCATTCTGCAGAATCGGAACAACACTGTCACGGTCTGGTTCTTCGCGACCTACGACTCGATCAACGTACTCTGGCTGATGCTCGTCACGGCTGTTGCGTCGGTTGTTTCGTGGTGGATGCTGACGGCCTCGCTCGGTTTGTGGCGGGACATGCGGGCGTTGCATCAGGCGGATATCCTTGCAGAGCAGGAGCGCGAGCGATCCGAGCGTGAGCAGAAGCTCAAGGAAACCGAGGACCGAATCGACCGAAAACTCAGCGAAGCGGTGAAACGCGATGAAATCGTCTGAGTTGTGGCATGCTGCCTGACGTGTGGCAGACCGACTGCCTGATGTGTGGCAGACCGACGGCGTGGGCATGGTGTTGCCTGCCAGGCGGAGTTACCAGAAATGTTGAATAAAAATTAGAATCGAATCAATTTGGGGAGTCCCACATCATGCGTCACGCGCGAATGTCAACCGTACTCGTTCTTACCACGCTCGTATGCCTGACCACCATCGGTTGCCAGGACAAAATGAAAGCAAAGGACGCCCAGATCGCGCTCATTGAGGACCAGAACCATCGCCTCACCGAAGACCTGGCAGCCGCCCGGAGTGACAACGATATCCTGTCCCAGTCGCAGGAGCAGATTCGGCAGCAGTTGTTGGCTGCACAGCGCGAAAATGACATCCTGCGCAACGACCTCGCCAGTATTCCGGAGCCAGCCCCCGCCGCAGATGGTTGGCAGGCGGTCCCTGGTGGCTACATGATCGCCATTCCGGGAAATGTCCTGTTCGCTCCCGGCAAGGCGACGTTGCGGAAGTCTGGAAAGACCGCCCTCGAAAGTGTTGCTTCTGCCATACGCGGTCAGTATGGCGGCAAGGACATCTTCGTCTTTGGGCACACCGACGATCAGCCCATCAAGAAAAGCGGCTGGAAGGACAATTTTGAGCTAAGCTCGGAGCGTGCATTGAGTGTCGTCCGTCATCTCAAGGATCGCGGGATCACCCCGTCGTCACTCGTCGCCTGCGGTGCAGGGGAGTACCGACCGCGCGTTCCAAACACCAGCGACAGCAACCGCTCACAAAACCGTCGGGTAGAGATTTTCGCAGTAGACCCCATCCGTTAACGGGTTTTATTGCAGATGGGATGTGTTTATTGTTAGGGCAGGCTATTGCCTTTTGCAGGGCAGGCTATTGCCTGCCGGTAGTTTCTGTTGGGCGGGCATCGCACGTCTCAGCGAAGCGGGAAGCGTGAATTGAAGCGGGATGCGTGATTTGAAGCGGGATGCGTGGGTCACGCCTTTCGCCGCTGCTCATCATCCAGCAACCGCAGATATTTGAAATCGAACAGCCCCGTATCATGCCCATCGGACCAGGTAAGCTGCACGGCATAGGTTCCGACCAGCCGGGCGTTGACCATCCCGATGTCCGTCACGGGTGCCTGCTTCAGAATGGGCAGCAATTCCGTCACCTGTGTTTCGCGCTCGGTTCGGCACGTCGCACACGGGCAGTTCTTGCGCAGCATCACCGACGCGAACACACTTTCCCGGCCGTCCTTCCATTGGATCCGGAACTCGCCTGCCTCACGCTTAAGCTGCAATCCTTGCGGCGTGATTTCTTCCGGTGCGTAGTTCATGCGGTGTGAATGGACGAGCGGGTCTTGTGCCATAAAGTTGTCACTCTGTAATTGTCACTCAGCAAGTGGTCGAATCATTGAACGAACAGGCGATAGGACATCCGCCGAACCGTCCCATCATTGTAGAACCGCCACACGCCAAGGTCCACCGGATCGCCGCGATCTGTCGCTTCAAGGAGCTGAGCAACTGTCTCCAGGGGCCACGCCCGGTAACGCCCCAGGCTCACCAGCAGCTCACCCGTGCCAATCCCATGCCGTTCAGCAGGTCCACCCCTGACGATATCGCTGATGACCAGCCCCTCATTCCCCCGAAGTCGAAACTGTCGTGCAACGGCTGGCGGAATGGGCTTCAAACGCATACCAAGCTTCTGCCACGCCAGCTCGGCACCATCCAGCTTCGGGACTTCCGTGAGTTGCATGGTGAGCTTTCCGGGCTGACCATCTCGCAGGATCGACACATCCACCGTGTCGCCCGCCCGCTGACCCAGCATGGCGATGTAGTAGTCCACATCCCGCAGAACCGTCTCGCCGGCGATCCCCGTGATCCGATCGCCAAGCCGGGCGCCGGCTTTGGCAGCAGGCGAATCGTCCACCAGTTCAACCACCTCAGCCAAGTCCCCAAACACGCGTATCCCCACTTCCACCTGATACAGATGGGTTATATCCAGCATGTCCGGCATGAGCGCCCGAAGCTGATCCACAGGGATCGCAAACCCTACATTCTCAGCCTCGGCCCGGACGGCAGTGTTGACGCCGATCAGCTCGCCCAGAATATTGAACAGCGGTCCGCCCGAATTCCCGGGATTGATGCTCGCATCCGTCTGGATCAAATCTTCGTAGATGACATCCCCGTTGATTTCCAGATCTCGATTTAACGCGCTCAACACGCCACGCGTCACCGTGTTTTCCAGCCCGAACGGGTTGCCGATGGCGATGGCATCCTCGCCGACCATGAGATCATCGCTGCGCCCCAGTTTCAGCGGAACGAGTGGCGATTCGGGGGAAATTCGCAGAATCGCCAGATCCCGCTGAGGGTCGATGGCGACGATCACGGCGTCGTAGCTTTGGCCATTCGCAAACCGAACGCGATGGTCCGTCGATCTGGCGACCACATGTTCGTTGGTGACGATATAGCCATCCTTATGGATGACGAATCCGCTGCCATTCGTCATCCTCTGAGAATGACGCTCTTCAAAAAACGTCCCGAATATCGGGCGATGCACTTTGACATGCTGCGAGGCGGAGATATTTACTACAGAATTGCGGACTCGCTCGACCATCTCCACGACGCGCGACCGACGAATCCGACGCCCGTCTTCACGGTCATCCCCTGCCACCGCAAGACCGGTCAGCCCGAAGCCCCAAGCCAATCCAAGGACCAACCCCAACACCATGCTCCCACGCAGCCAACCGTTCGATGTCACGTCCAACCTCCAAATATCATGTCCGCCAGTCAATTTGACGGTCCCCGAGTCGCAAACCACTCAAACCATCACCACTCAGGCCATCACCACTCAGGGCAGGTTACAGGGCGGGCTTTATCCGCCGAAACGGATCGGATTTACCGACGAATTGATGCTTCCGGGCAGATATCCTGTGTCTCATCCGCGCCCTCAGCCATCTCAGCCATCTCAAGACCCGCCAGATGCACGTCAAAAAATCCAGACAACCGTCGGGCATACGCCTCCGGCTGCTGGTAGATGCTCTGGTTGTGACGCGCCCGAGGAACGACCCATAGCGATTTCGGTTCCGAGGCTACGTCGTACAGCAGTTGTGCCTGCTCCAGAGCAATATACGAATCTCGCTCACCATGGATGATGAACAATGGCATGGTTCCGATCCGCGAGAGCGCCTTACGCACCGACGGATAGCGGCAGCGAAATTTCCCCTCAGCCTTTCGGATAATGACCCAGCGAAGGAACCGCCAGTAGATCGGTGGATGATTTTCATAGGCAACGCGAAGCTTCGCAAAGACCCGTGCCCATCGCTGGAGCATATACTCCATCACAGAATCACTGCTGAACGCACCATCGACGGCGATGGCTTTCACGGAGTCGATCCCCACCGACGCAAGGATGGCTGCTCCACCACCACGCGAGAGACCGAACAACCCAACCTCACGCGAACGCCCCTGCCGCTCAAGCCAGTTTCCGACATACCCGATTGCACCCACCATATCGGACTGCTCGCGATCGCTGGGGAATTGTCGGGGTTTGTAGCCATCCTCTGGTGGCGATTCGCCATGTCCGCGAAAATCGAACGCGAACACATCGTATCCGTGTTCTCGCAACGTACGGGCGTATGCACACGAACTCCACCGGTCCATGCCATACTCGTGGCCAAAGATAATCACGCCCTTCGGATCGCCCTCGGTCAAGCTCCGCCAGATCGTTCCATACAGCACATGCCCGTCAAACGCGCTGAAACGGAGAGAATCGCCCTCACGCGACCCACGCTCGATGTTGCCGGGGATCATCGGGGGGGCGAAATTGTCCATCAGATTTACGGCGACATTTGCGTACTTCAGCGTGAAGCTCAGCGGAACGACGACCAGCAGCAGCAGCGTCGTGGCGATGCCCACAAACGCCCAGTTTCGGGCGATGAACTCCCATACCACCGAGGCTGACAAGCCCGATGTGGCAGTCATGGCGTGGGTGGTCCACTCAAATTGGAGGGTCAATTCGCCCATTCTGTCGAAATAATCTCTATACTCTCTGGTCAACCGATCCGCGCCAGCGGTCCATACGACTCCTGATACCATGCAGTTTCTGATGCCATACGATTCCTGATGCCAGTCCACGTGCTTCTTTATCCGCGCTTCGATGGGGAAGCAACCCCTGGTTCATTCCTCGTCCTCCGCGAGCGCTACGCCCATGCAGCGTACATCGGTCGCTCGCCCCCCAGAACGCGAATCACATCGTCCACCACATCGTTCATCCGCTCCAGTGCTCCCGGCGTTCGGGACGACAGGTGCGGAGTGAGCGAAACCCGTGGTGCATGCAGCAGTGGATGGTCGATTCCCGGTGGTTCCTCGTCGAAGACATCCACCCCCAATCCGCCCAATTTGCCCGCTATGAGCGATTTTGCGACCGCATCAGCGTCCAGAACCGCCCCCCGAGACGTGTTGATCAGCGTTGCACCCGTCTTGAATTGCCCCAATGCCTCCGCGTCGATCATCCCCCGCGTCGCATCCGTGAGTGGAACGTGCAGGGTCAGCACGTCGGCTGATGCGTACAAATCTACCTTGCTACGCATCGCCTCCGCGTCAACGCCATTGGCTTCGATGTCCTCAATATCGTTATAGATTACCCGCATCCCCAGTCCCCGCGCGCAGATTGTTGCGACAGCTTGCCCAATTCGCCCCATCCCTACAATCCCCAGAGTGCATTCGTGCAATTCCCGAGATAGAAACGACCGCCGCGCTTCGAGAAATCGTCCGTCCCGGACCATGGCATCGCCAGCCACCAGATGTCGCTCGACCGCGAGTATCAGCCCGACCGTCATCTCTGCCACCGCCCGCGTCGATGCTGCGGGTGTATAGACCACCGAAATTCCCCGTTCACGGGCGGCGGACAGGTCCACGTTGTCCAGTCCGACCCCTGCACGTCCGATCACCTTCAAACGCCCGCCCGCCTCGATCACCTTCCGCGTCACCCTGGCTGTTGTTCGGACCACCAGCGCATCGGCGTTGCGGACGCTCTCTACCAGAGCAGCTTCATCGCGCGGATCGACCTCTATCAGCTCCCCGACTACCCGAAGCCTGTCTGCGGCTGACGTACTTAAGTCACCTGCCAAAACTATCCGCAAATTCGAACTCATTTTATAGCCATTCCTGTGACGATTTCCTGGATTGCTGCATCGGCTGCATGGTGGCCCATGTCTTCAGACATGGGGGAGGCGATGACTGCCTGCACAGAGTGTTCGATTTGCACAGTGTTTTCGACTTCATCATACAGTGGATTTGGTCTGTCTTCGGCTCCCCCACCTCTAAAGAGGTGGGCCACATTACTAAAGAGGTGGGCCACTTTACTGAGGAGGTGGGCCACCTTACTGAGGATGTGGGCCACCTTATCGCCCCCGCCCCGTTTTCGCAGACGTATATCCCGGGTATGATCGACATCCATGAATGCTGCCGAACTACGCGATGCTTGTGATCTGGCGGAATCGCTCTGCGTCGATGCTGCCGAAATTTCCGCGTCGCTGCTGGGCAAAATCAGCATCGAACGCAAGGCTGACGACAGCCCGGTCACTGAGGCTGACCTGCGTATCCAGGAGCACATCGTCTCAACCCTGCTCAAGGAATATCCCAGCCATGCTATTATTGGCGAGGAATCCGTCGTCCAACAAGCACCCTCTCTATCCGAAAAAACGCCCGTGGCAGCTTCTGGGGAATATACCTGGGTCATCGATCCCCTCGACGGGACGCGCAATTTTACGCACCAGTTTCCGATCTTCGCAACGTCCATCGCCTTGCTCCACCATGTTGATCCCCACGGGCGGGCTGTTCCTGTCGCTGGTGTCGTTCGCGAGCACCTCTCCGGATGGACCTGCTCCGCCGTCGTTGGCCAGGGGACGTATTGCAATAGAAGGCGCATCACGCTTGCGAACAGTTCTGCCAGTGGAGATGCGGCCAGTGAAGATGCTTCCAAGGAAGAAATCGTTAGTGGTCTGGACACGTTGATTGCGATACCCTCCGGTCGTGGTAAACCCATTCTACCCGTGATTAAGACATTTTTCGACAAATACGTCCTGCGAAATGTCGGTTCGACGGCGTTGCACCTTGCGTACACGGCGGCTGGGGCGGTGGACGCTGTTTTCTGCCATGAGTGCAAGATCTGGGATGTGGCAGCGGGTGCGTTGCTTGTCTCCGAAGCGGGGGGGCGATGCACGGATCTGTCGCGCGAACCCCTTACGCCCTTCGATCTGACCCGGAACCACAATGCAGATATCCCCTTTTTCGCGGCATCCCCTGATGCGTTCGATACGCTGTTCGACGAGCTGAACCTGCCCGGCGGTTAGCTGAACCTGCCAGGCGGTTGAAGATGCTGTCCGACTCTTCAACCCGACTCTTCAACCCGATTCTTCAACCCTACTCTCCAACCCGATCCTTCTGTCCGATTCTTCTGGCCGACCCGACTCCATTTACAGTGTACACCATGGCCTTTCAGAATCAAATGAAAAGTGGAAAAAATTAGGTAAATGTATGGCCACGGATGGAAACGCGGTTTTTCGAGAATGGCCTGCGGTTTGGGGTGACGGATGAGGTCATGGGTCATAGCATGGGGGGGACGTGAGGATGGGGTGCGGCAATATATGCGCGGATTCTTTCGGTCGTTTTCGGTTGATCGACAGGTGATTTCCGTGCTACGGATGTGAGATGAAAGGATTGTTTTCACCATGTATGGGCGAATCAAGGATGACCTGGCGCGGGAGCTGGATGGTATTCGTGACGCGGGTCTCTACAAGCAGGAGCGGACGATTCGGACGCCGCAGTCCGCCAATATCGGCGTTGAATTTCCGGTTGGCAGTCCCGAAAAAGAGGTTCTGAACTTTTGCGCGAACAACTACCTCGGATTGTCGTCGCATCCGGAATTGCTTTCGGCTGCCCGGTCTGCGCTGGATACGCACGGTTATGGTTTGTCGAGCGTGCGGTTTATCTGCGGGACTCAGGATATTCACAACGAGCTTGAGGAGCGGGTGTCGCGTTTTCTGGGGATGGAGTCGACAATTCTTTACACATCCTGCTTCGATGCCAATGGCGGACTATTTGAGACGCTGCTTGGTGCGGATGATGCTGTGATCACCGACAAATTGAATCATGCGTCCATCATTGACGGGATTCGGTTGTGCAAGGCGAAGCGTTTTATCTACGAGCATTCTGACATGGTCAGCCTTGAGGCGAAGCTGTTGGAGGCGTCCTCGGCGCGTGTTCGGTTGATCGTCACCGATGGTGCGTTCAGTATGGATGGTGATATTGCGAAGCTGGATGCGGTGTGCGATCTGGCGGATAAGTATGATGCGCTGGTGATGGTGGATGATTCGCATTGTACTGGGTTTATAGGGAAAACCGGGCGCGGGACGCATGAGCATTGCGGGGTGATGGA